>DAISIS010000009.1:0-25131 GCA_036821925.1 Pirellulaceae bacterium | reverse complement strand
CGTGCTGGTATCGTGCCGGGCACCAGCGTGGCGGTCAGACAAGCAGCTGGGCAAAGGAGCAGCGATATCATGGCATTCTGGCGATTAGTGTTCTGGGCAGCATGCACGCTGTGGTGGGCGGTGGCGGCGGGGGGCGAGCCGCCGCGCGCGCCCTGGTATCCGCAGGCACCGCCGCTGCCTCCGCCCGGCGGTGAGGTGATCCGCGTGGAGAACGTAACCCAGCTCTTCGCGGCGGCGGAACAGGTGTCGCCTGGCGGAACGATCATGCTCGCGGACGGGTTCTACGCGATGCCCCGCTACTTCGAGCTGCATACCGACAACGTGACATTGCGCAGCGCGACGGGGCAGCGCGACAGTGTGATTCTGGACGGCACGCACAGCCAGCATGGGGAGCTGGTCGGCGTGTCGCGCTGCACAGGGGTCACGATTGCCGATCTGACGATCCAGAACATCAAGTGGAACGGCTTCAAGATCAACTCGAATCTGCATGCCACGCGCGTGACGATCCGGAATTGCGTGATCCACAATATCTGGCAGCGTGGCGTCAAGGGCCCGGCCATGGACGAGCAGGACCGCGGCCATGTCTGGCCCACCGACTGCTGCATCGAGTACTGTCTGTTCTACAACGATCGTCCCAAGGCGTATGCGGACGATCCAGCTGACACGCCCGACAATTTTGGGGGCAACTACATTGGCGGCATCGATGCGATGCACGCCCGAGGATGGGCCATCCGGGATAACGTCTTGAGCGGGATCCATGGCCGCACTGGAGAGGGCCGGGGGGCGATTTTCCTGTGGAACGAATCGCACGACTGCGTTGTGGAACGCAACATCATCATCGACTGCGACTGTGGCATCTGCCTGGGGAATCCCTCGCGCCGGCCAGACACGCCGTGGCACGCCAGACGCTGCCTGGTGCGGAACAACTTCGTCACGCGCTGTGGCGAGACCGGAGTGCTGGCCGCCCACACGCGAGACTGCCGAGTGATCCACAACACGATCCACGATCCGGCGAGCCAGCTGCGGCGACTGATCTGGGTGCAGGACGACAACGATGGGCTGCTGGTGGCCAACAATCTGCTTAGCGGCCCCGACGTGCTGCGTACCGGCACCGGTCCGGTCGTGCTGCAGCACAATGTAGCGCAGACCGATCTGGCGGCGTCGTTCGTCGACGCGGCAGCGGGCAACCTGCGTCTGCGCGCGTCGGTGCCCGGCGATTGCGCATGCCTGGCCGATGCGCCGCAGGACATTGACGGCAGTCCGCGCCCGGCGCAGCCGGCCGCCGGCGCACATCAGTATCCTGCTGCGCAGCCGCCCGCAGCGGACTCAGCGCCGGCCTGGGTGGACGCGATGCGCGCGGTGCACACGCGGCACAGCGGAGCGGGCGGGTACGTGGCGCAGCTGGGTGACTCGATCATGATCGGCACCAATGACATTTCGGGCAACCGCGTGCCGGAGGACTACGCGTCGCAGGTCGAGCTGGTCGTGCGCAAGTGCCTGGACGCCGGCTGCATTCCGATTCTCAACACGATCCCGCCGCGCCGCGGCCATGCGGAAGCGGTCGCACAGGCGAACGACCAGATCCGTGCGATTGCACAACGCTGCCAGGTACCGCTGGTCGACTATCACGCGGAGATCCTGGCGCGGCGGCCGGAAGCCACCTGGGACGGCACGCTGATTTCCGAGGACGGCGTGCATCCGACGGCCGGAGAGACGCAGGACTACAGCGCGGAGAATCTGGGCCGCAGCGGCTACGCGCTGCGGAACTGGCTCAACTTCCTGATGGTCCGCGAACTCCACTTCCGCGTGTTGCATCCGCAGGGCCGGCCGTAGGGCGGACTGGTCCGGCCGGTCAGAGCGAGGCGGCGCTGAAGGTGTCGCCTTGTGCGAAGTCGCCGGTCTGCAGGCCCCGGTGGAACCAGCGCATCCGCTGCTCGCTTGACCCATGTGTGAACGTGTCGGGGCGGACCCGTCCGGTGGCTTCCAGCTGCAGGCGGTCGTCCCCGATCATCGACGCTGCGTTGAGCGCCTCTTCCACGTCCCCCTTCTCCAGAATGCGGAAGTTCTTTTCCGCGTGATGCGCCCACAGGCCGGCATAGAAGTCCGCCTGCAGTTCCAGTTTCACCATGTCTTCGTTGTCCGGCTTCGCGATGCGGTTGCCCAGGCTCCCCAGCCGGTCCATGGTGCCGAGGAGTTTTTGCACGTGGTGTCCGACTTCATGTGCGATGACGTACGCCTGCGCGAAATCGCCGGGGGCGTGCAGCCGCCGTTCGAGTTCGTCGAAGAACGAGAGATCGATGTAGACGGTTTCATCGGCCGGGCAGTAGAACGGCCCGACAGCGGACTGGGCCAGGCCGCAGGCCGACTCGACCGCGTCACGGTAGATCACCATCTTCGGCTCGCGATAGGTTTTGCCCATTCGGCGGAACTGGTCGCCCCACACTTTCTCTGTATCGCGCAGCACGACCTTCACGAAGCTCACCTGGGCGTCTTCTTCCGGCGTCGACTGGACCGGCCCGTCGCCGGCAGCTGGGGCCTGTGCCCGCTGCTGCGCATCGACGATCTTCTTGACGTCCGCGGGCTTCAGGCCGAACAGCAGTCCGAGGACGACGATGAGCAAGGTGCCCACGCCGCCAACGGCCCCCACCGTTGCCGGCCGGATACCGCGACGATCCTCCACATTCCGGCTCTCCTCACGACCTTGCCATCGCATGTCATGTTCTCCCTGGGGAACTGGCCACGGTTGTTGTCTTTTGCGTGTGCCCGCATGGACGCATTCTAGGAGCGAGTGCGGGCGCTGCCTAGTTGCGTTGCGGTCCCCCGTCGCACCGCGCCGTGCGGGCGTCCGCGGAGTCGCACTGGCCCCGGTGCACCGCCCGCATTGTACTCCAGCGTTGGCGTTCCCGGCCAGGAATTGGCGGGCTTGCGCGGGGCGTGACGCGGGGGTGGCTGGGGACCGGGCAGGTGGCGCGTTCGGCGCAGATGGCGCAACCGGTCTCCAGCACACCAACGGCCTCGGGTTCGTGGAATCCGCCGCGGCGGGCCGGCCGGGGGTTCAAGGCGCGCCGGGACCCGCTCCGAAGAAAGAAGAGCGATCTCGGCCGGTCGTTCCCGTGGCTCGGCGCATGTGTGGTGTGAGTGTGAACATGACGTTGCATCCCGCCCTGGCAGGCACCCGCACGTCGCTGCGGGCCTATGCAGCTGAATCCGCGCGCCCGCTGGTGAGCCTGGTGTTCATCACGCCCCTGCTGTGCGTGTACGAACTGGCGGGGGTGGTGCTGGGGCCGACCGCCCTGCGCAACGGAGCCGACACCTGGCTGCGCGGGCTGCTGGAATGGCTCGGCTTCGGCCAGTATTTCCTCCTGCCCATCCTCACCTGCGGCATCCTCTTGGCCTGGCACCACACACGGCGCGACTCCTGGCAACTGCAGGGCGGCGTGCTGACCACCATGCTGCTCGAGTGTATGCTGTTCGCGTTCGTGCTGTTCGGACTGGCACATCTGCAGCGCGCCTTCTTCACGCCGATCACGGTGGCCATCACCGGTACGAGCGCTACCGCAGAGATGCTGGTCACCACCAGCCGCCTGATCGGGTATTGCGGCGCCGGTATCTATGAGGAACTGCTCTTCCGGCTGATCATGCTGCCGTCGATCGCCGCTGCGTTCCGTTCGCTCGCGTTCAACTGGCGCAGCAGCCTGTGCGGTGCGATCATCGCGACCAGTCTGATCTTCTCTGCCGCGCACTACCACGCATTTGCGCAGGGGGGATACGCGTTCGACTGGTACACCTTCTCCTTCCGCTTTGCGGCCGGCCTGTTCTTCGCCGGACTGTTTGTCACCCGCGGATTCGGCATCGCCGTCGGCACGCACGCCCTGTACGATATCTTCGTCGAAATCATCTGAACGCGTTGGTTGCTAGCGTGCTGCAGAACCTGTCGGGCGCGTTTGTCAAGCCCCATTTCAACGACCAGAAATTCGTCTGAGAAAGTGGCTTTGTTGCGTCGCCGCGATCGGTCTATAATGGCACCATTCATCCTGCTTTTCTGCTTCATTATTCGCAACACGCTGGGGGATTCGTCACCGTGTTGTCCGTCAGACCCAAAGTAGCCGAACTCGCGTTTCAGCTTTATGGACGTTCCCTGCATCCTGAGTTGTTCCAGATCCACAAGTCTCAGGTCGTGGAGCGCAGCGGTTATTCGGCGAAGATCGATATCACGTCGGCCGGTCACGTTGTGACCTGGCGTTATGCCGGCCTCACGTTGACCGAAGTGGCGGCCTCCGCCCAGCACCCGCTGCCGCAACGACGGCGCTTGCTAGCATACAAGTTGCGGGGGGAGCGGACGGATCGCGTCGAGTGTCGCGGCGGCGTCGTGTACCAGACCAGTTTCCAGCTGGAGGCCGTAGCTCCCGAAGTGTTCTGGACGTTTCAGCAGGAACTGGCGGTGGACTCGCTGCGGCGCGGCTTGCTGCACCGGTTCGATGCCAGCGGTCGCATGGCACTGGGAGCGTTGAGTTACGTCAACGTCGAGACGCGCAATCGCAGCATGTTGGTGCAGGCGTTTCACACGTTCCCGGACGACTACGCGATTGTCAAGAGTCAATCGCTCTTCGAATTGCCGCATTGAGCGCGGGCGGCGCGGGGAGTGGTTCCCGCCCCGCAGGCAAGCCCGGTGTCTGCGTGCCGGCTTGGCGCGCTTAGCGCGCGGACAGGAAGCCGCGGATCGCCTTGTTTACATGGATGGGGTCTTCCAGCGGCGCCATATGCCCGCAGGCCGGAATCACGGCGAACTGTGCCTGAGGGATGGCCTGCGCCAACGCCTCCATCTCGGGCACGCCGGTGATCGCATCTTCCTGGCCGCAGACCACCAGCGTGGGTACGCGGATCTCGGGCAGCCAGGGTGTGGCGTCAGCGCGCTGAGCCATTCCACGCAGCGCGGCGGCGATGCCGGCCGGACGCGCGGCACGGATCACCTGTTCGCAGGCGGTCACCACCGCTCGATTCTGTCGGCGCGAGTGGTCCGAGAACAGTTTGGGAATCATGGTGTCAATCAGCAGGGACGTGCCCTTGGCCAGGACGCGCTGCGCGGTCGCACGCCGCGCTTGCGCGGCGGCGGGTGAGTCCGGTGTCGCCCGCGTATCACACAGGATCAGGTGCGACAGACGCTGCGGATGCCGCCGCCAGAACTGCCAGGCGATGTAACCCCCCATCGACAGCCCGCAGAAGGCCACAGGCTGGGTCACCGCCAGTTGCTCGAGCAGCGCGGCCAGGTCATCAGCGAACTGCTCCATCGTCACCGTGCCGGTCCGTTCGTCGCTCTGGCCAAAGCCGCACAAGTCTGGCGCCAAGATGCGAAACTCCTGGGACAGTTCCGCGATCTGGCCTTGCCACATCTGGTGATCGAGGGGAAATCCGTGCACCAGCAGCAAGGGGTGCCCCGTGCCCCGTTCCAGCACGCTCAGCGATCGACCGGCGACGGACAATTTCTTCATCAGTTTCACCATAGCAGTGCTGTCAGGGCACAGATCCAATGGGCCAGGAGGATGACGACCACGCCGATCAGCAGCCAGTTGTCGATGGCCGCGAAGCGATGTTCGACCAGACCGCGGCGGATGCGGCAGATCTGGTAGAGGCGGTACGGAATCTGGAATGCCACGATGGCAAACAGGACGACGCCCGCCGGATTGAACCGCCAGGCATCTGCCAGCTGACCGTGGGCCGTGCTGATGAACGAGCGGGTCATGCCGCAGCCCGGGCAGGGCAGTCCGGTGAGTCGGCGAAAGGTGCAGGTGCCGGGCAGGGCTCGGTTGATGATCGGCACGACGACATGGTCTTCGCCGCGCACGGAGAAGGCCAGGGATGCGGCCACCACAGCGCTGGCCAGTGCCAGGAAGCACCAGTGGTGCCGTAGGCGGGGCGGAGGCCACGGTGCGGGCGCAGCCGGCGGCCGATCGCCGGACTCCGGGCGTGGAGTGCCGGGTGGGCTGCACAGCGGCGGTTTGTCGGTGTGGGAGGTCAGCATCTGGCAGTGCACTCACTTCGGAGGTGCCGCTTCACCCCCAGGCCCCTGCGCGGCCTCCTGTTCCCGCAGCGCTTTCTGGAACAGTTCCAGTTGTGCGACCATGGCGGGGGAATGTGGTTCCTGAGCGACGGCCCGCGACTGGTACTTCACGGCGTTGGCGAGATCCCCTTTGGCGTAGTAGCAGCGTCCGAGCGTGTCCAGGAACCCGGATCGATTCTCAAGCAGCCGCAGCGACTCCAGACTGCACTTGATGGCCTCATCCGCATCGCCATCCGTATTGGCGACCAGCCAGGCCAGCTGGTTGTTCATCAGGGCCAGCTGTCCCAGGATCAGGGCGCGATCGTCGGCCTGACGCACTTCCTTGAGCCGCTCCTGCAGTTCCGCAATCTGGCGGCGATATTCGTCGGCCGCCGTGTTGATGCGTGTGCGCGTCTCACCCTCCCATGTCTCGTCCGCCTCAGGCACTCGGTACATGGCGATCAGCAGGTCCGCATCGCGGGGATCGTGCCGATAGCCTTCCAGCAGCAACTCGCGCTGCCGCGCTGGGTTCCCCTGCCGCCCCTCGTGTTCCGCCCAGAAGAAGCACAGGCGTGACCTGGTCGATCCGAGATCCTTGCCGAGATCGTTTTCGAGCGTCGCGCGGACCTCCTCGCTGGACTCGACCGCCTCCACGATTTCCTGTAACAGGTTGCCAGCTGCCTGGTCCTGGTGCCGGGCGTGCAGCAGCTCCGCCAGGTAGTACCTGGCCAGCAGCGCGTGCATCGGACTGCTCTCCAGCATTGCTGCCACGTGGCGGTACTCCTGTTCCGCCGACTCGAACAGCCCATCGTGCTCCAGGATGCCGGCCAACTCCAGGTGCCGGTCGGCATCGTCGGACGTCGCGTTGAGCGCCAGCTGGGCGGTCTCGGCGGCTTTCTGCCGGTCATCCAGGTGACCGTAGGTTTCGGCCAGCCGATAGAGCAGTTGCGGACTGCGCCGGAACGTTTCGGGAAACTGCGACGCGATGTCTACCACGATCGACCAGCTCTCGCGTTCGCGGAACCAATCGACGGCGTCGAGCACTTCCTGCGGCGTGCTGTTGAGCAGGCTGGTCATCTTCCGCATGACGGCCAGCGCTTCCTCGGTCCGGTTGCGTTGGGCCAGCTGGTCGGCGAACCACTTGAGCAGGTCGCGTGTGATCTCGCGGCTGGTCTGTTCCGGCGTATCCACCAGTCGAGACTGTTCCTGATCTACGAGTTCCTGCCACCGGGCGACGGCGGCCGGCTCGTCCCGGAGCAGGAGGGCATAGGTGCGCAGCCAGTCGGCGGCCACGCGTTTGCTCTTCCCCATACGGGCCTGCAGCGTCTGGGCCAGCTCCTGGCGGCCGGCGGCGTCGGCCGGGACCGCCAGGCCCAGGGCCCGCAGCGCAGCGTGCTTGGAGAGCCGCTCGGACGCCTCGTAGCGTGCCAGGCGGCACAAGGGACGCAGGGCCGGCGTCGGTCCGAGCAATGCCAGCTGATCGATCAGCGTGCGGCGTTCGTTCTCCGGCCGGTCGCCGTAGCCGCGCAGTTGCTGTTTGACCTCCGGCGCGTCATCATCGCTGGCCCAGTTGACCTGCATGCTGAGCACCAGGTAACGGGCGCTCATCGCAATCTCGATGTCGTCGTGAAACTGGGCTTCGTTCAGGGCGTCGAACGCATCGAGTCGGAGCCGCTGCAGTTCCGCCTGCGCCCGCTCGCGCGTGGCGTACTCGGGCGCCCCGAGTTGCTGGATCAACTCCGCAATGCGGGCATCCGGTTGTGCGGTGGCCGCCGGCTCGAGTGGTTCCGCCGGCACGTCGTCCCCGGCCAGACACTGGCCGCACACGGCGGCGGCGACACACACGAGCCGCAAGGTGGCAGGCAGACGCGTGCGGAGGTTGCCGCGGACGCGCTGGGCCATGGAACACCTCCCCCCCCGTGAACCGTGAACCGTGAATCAAGTTCCGCCGTTGCCGAAGCCTTCTTCCATCTCCTCGATGTAGCGCCGCAGACGCTCGTTCTCGTCTTCGACGTGCTTGAGTCGCAGCATGGTCTGGACCCGCTTGATCAGTTCCACTTTCTGCACCGGCTTGGACAGGAAGTCGTCGGTACCGGCGGCCACCGCCCGCTCAATGTCCCCCCGCTCGTCCAGCGCGGTGACCATCAGGATCATGATGCGGCGGTTCTGCGCGTCCTCTTTGATCTTCTTGCAGACTTCGAACCCGTTGAGTTTGGGCATCATGATATCGAGCAGAATCAGATCGGGCTGGAACGACGCGACCTGATCGAGCGTATCCTGGCCGTCAACCGCCATCCGGACTTCGCAGTCGATGTCGGCCAAGTAGGCTTCCAGCAGTTCGCAGTTCGCCACATTGTCGTCGGCGATCAAGATCTTCGATGCCGCCATGATTCTCTTCCCTCCTGCCATCGCCTCGGTGCTGTTCATCCCTTCTGGAGCGCGGCGGCCGGCACAGGAAACTGAGCGCACAGCTCCCGGACTTCGCCGCGGATCCGGCGCTGGACAGCCGCATCCTCGGGCGCCCCCAGGGCCTGCAGCATCCAGCGGCCGATCCGCCGCATTTCGTCGGGGCCCATGCCGCGCGTGGTCAGGGCCGGGGTGCCGATGCGGATCCCGGAAGGATCGAGCGGTTTCCGCTGGTCAAAAGGTATCATATTTTTGTTGACGGTGATGCCGCATTGCTCCAGCACGGCCTCGGCGGTCTTGCCGGTGACGCCCAGCGGTGTGACGTCGGCCAGCATCAGATGGTTGTCGGTGCCGCCGCTGATCAGCTGCAGCCCGCCACGCTGCAGGACGCTGGCCAGGGTCTGGGCATTGTCGAGGATGGCCCGCGCATACGCCTTGAACTTGTCGGACATCGCCTCCCGCAGGCAGACCGCCTTCGCCGCGATGATGTGCATGAGCGGCCCCCCCTGCGTCCCCGGAAAGACGCTCCGGTTGACGTCGGTGCCGTATTCGGATTTGCACAGGATCAGGCCGGCGCGCGGACCGCGGAGCGTCTTGTGGGTGGTGGTGGTGACGAAATCCGAAACAGGCACCGGATTGTGATGGAGTCCGGCGGCGACCAGACCGGCGTAGTGTGCCATGTCGACGAACAACTTGGCCCCCACCTCGCGCGCGATCTCGGCAAACCGGTCGTGCGGGATCTCGCGCGGATAGGCACTGGCGCCGGCCACGATCAGCTTCGGCTTGTGCTCGCGCGTCAGACGCGCCACCTGGTCGAAGTCGATCCGGTGCGTGTCGGGTGTCACCCCGTAATTGACGAAGTGGTACAGCCGGCCCGAGATGTTCAGCCGCATGCCATGCGTGAGGTGACCGCCATGGGCCAGATCGAGCCCGAGCACCGTGTCACCCGGCTCGAGCACGGTCAGGTAGACGGCCATGTTCGCCTGGGAACCTGAATGCGGCTGCACGTTGGCGAATTCGGCACCGAAGAGCGTTTTGGCGCGCTCGCGGGCCAGAACCTCCACCGCGTCGACATGCTCGCAGCCACCATAATAGCGCCGGCCGGGATAGCCCTCCGCGTACTTGTTCGTCAAGACGCTGCCGGCCGCCTGCATCACGGCCGGGCTGGTGTAGTTCTCGCTGGCAATCATCTCCAGACCATCCTGCTGTCGCTGTTCTTCTCCAGCCATGGCGGCCCAGACTTCAGGATCTTCCCGTTCAATAAAATTCATGGATGGCACTTGCAGTTCGCGTGACAGACTCAAAGACATCAAATGAGATAGGCGGCCGGCCCGCTACGATCCGTTCCAGAGACGATCCGTTCCCGGCACCCGACCGGCATTTCCGGTTCGGGGACAGGCGGAATGCCGGTCCCACTGGCGTGCATTGTTGGGGCGCGTGGTACGTTCGTCAATTGGGGACCATCGCGGTGCGCCGTCCGGGGGGACACCTCCGCATCACTCCTGGCGACGGATCCGCACCGTGACAACCCCCTCGTTGTCCGCCAGCTCCGCCGGGGAATCGTTGATCCGCAGGAACAGCGTGCCCGCCTTCGCAAAGGTGACCACCGCGCCCAGGCCGATCGACTCGGGACGCGTGAGCGGCGACAAACCCGCCAGCGGTTGTGACAAGTCACTCGTCGCCGCCAGCAGCATCCCCAGAGGCCTGCCTCCATAGTAACGTATCGTGACCCCACCCGGCTCACACCACCAGGGCCTCGGTTCGCGCGCCACCTGGTAGCGTCCCGACGCGTCGATGACATACGGCATCCCCGCCGCCACGCACACGCCCGCTGACTGCCAACCGCGATCGGCCCGCACCTGAACCTCCTGCACCCCGGTCAGCGCCTGGCCGGGCGGCTCGTAGACAATCGCTTCTCGCTGCAGGTCGTAACCATAGTCGAGCTGCTGTATGAACAGCTGCCATTGCTCGACCAGCTGCCGACGATCCGCGGCGAACAGCTGCCAGAACCCGGCGGAAAACGCGGCCGCGTCGTCCTGCACGCGCCCGGGGAGCCGGCGGAAGCGGGCCGAGAACTGAGGATGCCCATCCAGAAACGCGGCGGCCGCCCAACACCACGCGTACGGTTCGTTCTCCAGGTGGGCCGTCGGCCCGTAAGCGGTGATCGCTTCCAGCGTCATGCTGCGTCCCGCCGCGACCGCATCGCGGATCATCTTGATCCGGCCCCACTGAGGCGTGTCCTCGCGATGCCTGGGGAAATAGGCAAGCTGCAGTTGGCCGTCGGCCCAGCGGTGTGTGCCCAGCAGCTCGGCCATCCCTTCCATGTACCACGGCGGACCACACCCTCGCAGCTGGAGGTCCATGAACGCGTGCGTTCCTTCATGCAACAGCAGATGGCGGCGGTAATAGGTGCTGGGCTGCTCGTAAATCCACATGGCATGTCCGCGCTGGAAGCCGTTGAGAAACGGCGGCAGGTCGTCGGGCAGCAGGCCGGCACGCTGGAAACGTTCCTTCCGCTCGATGAGGTAGCCGGTCATCTTCCACCGGGCAGCCTTGCCCGGCGTGACGTGGAAGTAATCGCACCACGGCGCGACCGCCGCATCGTAGACATGCGGCAGTTCGTCCACCTCCGGTCGCGAGGGAAGGTCGGTGTAGAGCGTCAGGTGTGTCCCCTCGAGTCGGCGGATCCCCGCGGCTGCAAGCTGCGGCAGGTCCTCCGCGGGCAGCGGTTCGGCCAGCGGCAGCTGCGCCGGGGACACCTCGACAGGCATCAGGTCCGGCGGCATCGACTCACCCGGCATCGACTCAGTGTCGGGTGGGGGTATGAGCTGTATCGGGGTCGGCTCGTCGGAGGACGGTTCGCGCGTGACGCTGTTTTTTTTGCGCCGCGCCTGCCGGACCGCGACCCGGCCCGGTGTGCTCTGCCCGGCTGACACACGATCCGGCGGCTGCGTTGCCGCCGGACCTGGGGATGCGTCTTCAGGCGCTCGGCCGCATGCGGCCAGCTGCAACGCCAGGATGGTCACCAGGAGTGAAGCAGTGCGTGGAAGCCAGACGCGTGGTGGCAGCAGACGAGGCGCTGCGCGCCGGCCCCGGGTCTGGAACGTCTCAGTCGGCCGGCCGGCCCGGAGCCGATGCGCAGAGGGCTCCAGCCGTGGCAGGCATTCATAACCGGACTGCAAAGCATGGACTCCTGGCGTACTGGTCAGTTCAGTTCTCCATTGTGATCGAAACGGCAGCGCTTCTGCAACTGACGCGGCCGCGGCGCCTGCCTGACCTCGCTACAATAGGATGCGGACGGAGAGGGGGGCCTGCCAGGTAGGTTGGACAACGGGGGGGACGCCCAGTGGGATCGCGTGATGATCGGTGTGGGACGGGAGCCGGGCAGGTGCGGCTGGGGCTGCTTGGATTGGCATGGCTGGTGTGTGGGCTGGCCGGATGCTGGCGCGCCAGCGACCGCGAGGTTGTGGTGTATTCCGCGCTCGATGCGGAGTTTGCCGAGCCGATTCTGGAGCAGTACGCACGCACGCATGGCGTTGACGTACGGCCGAACTTCGACGTCGAGTCGACCAAGACGGTCGGGCTGGTGACCCGCATACTGCAGGAGCGCAACCATCCGCGGTGTGACGTGTTCTGGAACAACGAGATCCTGCACACGCTGCGGCTGGAGCGGCAGGGGATGTTGGCCGCCTACGCGTCGCCGGTCGCGGCGGAATTCCCTGCGAACTATCGGTCACCCGGCGGATATTGGCACGGCCTGGCCGCGCGTGCGCGGGTGTTGGTGGTCAACACGCAGCGAGTGGAGGACGCGGCGCGGCCGGAGTCGATTGAGGATCTGGTCGACCCGCGCTGGCAGGGGCAGGTGGCCATTGCCAAGCCGCTGTTCGGCACGACGGCCACGCATGCCAGCGTCCTGTTTGCGCACTGGGGGGACATGCGCGCTCAGGAATTTTTCCGCCAGCTGAAACGCAACGCCCAGGTGCTCAGTGGCAACAAGCAGGTGGCGTTGGCGGTAGCGCGCGGTGAGGCGGCCTTTGGCCTGACCGACACGGATGATGCGATGGTGGAGATCGATGCGGGCCGGCCGGTTGCGATCGTGTATCCGGACCAGCAGGAGGGGGGCCTCGGGACGCTATTCATTCCCAACACGGTGGCCATCGTTGCGGGGGGGCCGCATCCCGAGCAGGCCCGCGCCCTGGTGGACTATGTGCTCAGCGCCGCGGTCGAGACACAGCTGGCGCAGGGGCCGAGCGCACAGTTCCCGGTCAATCCGCGTGTCGCGGTGCGATCGCGTGCTGCGGCGGAGGGTCCGGTGCGGTGGATGGAAGCAGATTTCGCCGCGGCCGCCGAGCGGTGGGAGACGGCGGCCGCCTATCTACGTGACTTGTTCGCCGCGGTTGACTAGGCGGTCAACGGCCTCCGGGGTCAGAGCGCGCGGCGATGGCGGCGCCCGCGTCGGCCGAAGGGGGGTGGAGGGGGTGCTGCAGCCGGCTCGCCGGGAGTGTCCGTCGGCGGGGCCTCCGCAGCGCCGGGCACCACGGCCGCCCGTTCAGGCACCGCGCCGAATCCGCTGATCTCATCGCGTCGCAGCTGGCGATTGATGCGCTGTTCGATCCGCGTGAGTTCGGGGCCTTCCTCGGGCGCCACGAAGGTGTAAGCGACCCCTTCACGACCCATGCGCCCCGTGCGTCCCACGCGATGGACATAGTCATCGCAGAACTGGGGCGTATCGAAGTTGACAATGTGCGAGATGCTGGTGACATCAATGCCGCGGCCCACGACATCGGTGGCAATCAGGCAGCGGATCTTGCCTGCGCGGAACCGCTCCATGACCCGGTCCCGATTGTTCTGCGACATGTCGCCGTGGATGCAGGCGGTCTGCTGGAACTGCTTGGAGAGCCGGCGGAACAGCGCTTCGGTGCGCCGTTTAGTGCGGCAGAACACGATCGCCTGGCGGGGGTTTTCGCGCGTCAGGAGCCGTTGCAGCAGTTCGAATTTGCGACTGTGCTCGACCGTGAAGTAGAACTGTTCAATGGTCTCGACGGAGATGTCCTCGGGCGAGAAATCCAGGGACACCGGCTCGTACATGTAGCGCTGTGCCAGCCGCTCAATAGGTGGCGGGACCGTGGCGCTCAGCAGCAGCGTCTGCCGCTCGGCCGGGCACTGGCGCAGGATGCGCTCAATGTCGGGGCGGAAGCCGATGTCCAGCATGCGGTCGGCCTCATCCAGCACGACGATTTCCAGCTCGCGCAGGTCGAGCGTCCGGCGACTCATGTGGTCAAGCACGCGACCTGGTGTGCCGACAATCACATCCGCGCCGCGCCGCAGTTTTTCGATCTGGTCGCGGATCGGCTTGCCGCCGTAGAGCGCCACACAGGTCAAGCGGCGGCCCTGGGCGAGCTTGAGCACCTCCCCACGCACCTGCACAGCCAGTTCGCGTGTGGGCACCAGGACCAGCGCCCGCGGCGACTTGCCGCGGTGCGTCTCCAGGACTTCGATAATGGGGATGGCGAACGCCGCGGTCTTGCCCGTGCCAGTGCGCGCCTGGCCGATCAGATCGTCTCCATCGATGGCCCGCGGAATCATACCGGCCTGGATCGGGGTCGGTTCCTCGTAGCCGGCAGCCTGCAGCGCTTCAAGTGTGGTCGCCGAGAGTCCGAAATCTTCGAACCGCGGACTCGCTGCGCTGGACTGCGCCCGTTTTTTCTTTGGTGCCAAGGCCCTGCTTACCCTTTGAATGAGACTTCCGCCGCAGACCGCGTACGTATTCCACTTCTGGTTCTGGCGGTAAAGCTAACAGCAGGTTGGCCTTCGGTCAACGCCACCCCCCCGGACTCCCCAGCCCCCGCGGCGCGCGGCCAACTGTGCCCGGACGCGGAGGGGGGCAGTCTGCCGCCGACGCACCCCGGGCCGGGGGCGGCAGGTCGCGGCCCGGGCCGGCTCGCACGCTCGGTCGGCGCACAGTTTAGGCCGGACCCACCTCGCAGCATCCCGGATGTGTCCGGCCTTTCTCGTTGTAGTCAGGCGCCACTCACCATCGGCAGGATGGGCCAGCGCGTGAGTCGGCTGCCGGCTACTTCTTCGCAGCGCGCTTGGCAGTCGTCGCTTTCTTGGCTTTCGTCGACCGGGCTGTGGTCTTCTTCGCCGCGGCGGTCTTGGTCGTCCCGCAGGATGTCTTGCAGCCGGTCTTCTTGGTTGTCGTCTTCGCCTTGGGCGAACGCTTCGCACTGGTCTTCGCGGCAGTCGTCTTCTTGGTCGTTGCCATTTACAATGGCTCCTCAATTGTGGACGCCCTATTTGGGTTCCGTCTGCGCCGCTGACACCCGGACGTCTCAAGGGTCTCAGCAGTCTCACCTTGCATGGGAGCGACTCGCACATTCGAATCGCTCGTCACCACGTTCGTCCTGCGAACCAAGTCAATTGTAACGGTCTCGCGACCGTTATCGGCCACTTGCTTGATTCACCCAACTCGCGCAATTGAATCAACTTTGCACGTCTTTCGTCAAGCCGAAATGGCAAACTTCAAAAAAAAACCCGGCTTCGTCGGTCGCACCTCTGCGCGCATGACGCGCGCGAGGTCGTCCCGTGAGTGCGTTGCGCTTGATGGCCGCGCGCACTTGCAGCGACGCGCGCGCAGAACGAAGACGTCTGCAGTATGATAGGAATACGTTGTCGACAGCGCACACGAGCGCGTCGACCTGAACCGTCGTCACAACGTAGGGCGTCTGTATGAACCCGCATTTGTCTGCGCTCTGTGCGCTGCTCGAGCAACCCGGTCCGCTCAGCGCCGAAGAGGTGGATTGTCTGCGCAGCGCGTGCCGTGCGCTGGCCGAGCTGACGGTGCCGGCCGTCGCGCCGCTGCTGACCGCCGTGCGTGCGGCGGCCCGCGCGGCCGACGCTGAGCGGGAGGCACGCTGCGAGACGGTCGTGGCTTCGCTGGTGCAGTGGCAGCGGAAGTGCGAGGCGTTGCTGGACGCCGCGGCGCGTGAGCAGATCTCATTATTGTATAAAGAGTTAGACGCACAGTCTGCGTGTCGGCCGCGGCTGCTGCAGTGGCTCGCAACGGCCGCCAGCGAGGCGGACCTGCGGCTGTTTGTTGATCTGGTTGTGGCCGATCCGCCGGCCCACGGACAGGCGGCCGCGGTGGCGCTGGCGCCTTTGTTTCAGCGCGTCCAGTACGATCCGGCCGTGTTGTTCCCGGCGCTCTTCGCGGCCCTCGAGCACCTGTGTCTTGCTGCGCCGGTGTTGGACCTGTCCAACTTCCTGTGCCGCACGCGGCGCGTGGAGCGGCATCCGGGCTGGGACCGCCGGGACGAATTGATCGCGTTGCTGGGAAGCATCGTGCAGCGCTTGGCTCAACTGGAAGAGCTGCCCCCGGGTGCGGAACCGGACTGGGCCGGGGTGCGGCACCAGGTCGACGAAGGGGTCGCCCTGGTGGTCGCTCTGTGCGACGCCTTGGCGCTGATCGGTGACCCGCGCGCGAGCGGCAAGCTGTATCAAGCCATGGAATTGGCGCACCGGCGGATTCGCGTGGAAGCGGCGGCCGCCCTGGCGAAGTTGGGGGAAGCGGCCGGCGCACAGGCTCTCGTGGCGCTGGCTGCCGAGCCGGTGGTGCGGCTCCGCGTTCTGCACCACGCGGCTGAACTCGGCCTGAGCGATCAGGTCGACCCCCAGTACACGTCGGATGTCGCACGCGCGGAAGGCGCCGTGGCGGTGGAACTGGCCCAGCCCACGTTCTTCGGTGTGCCACCGGCCGATCTGCAGCTGGTGGACCAGCGCACCCAGTTCTGGCCTGGCTATGCCGAACCGGTCCGGTGTTACCTGTTCCGCTTCGCCTACCGCGCGACGGCCGGCGAGTACAGCAACGTGGCCATCGCCGGTCCGCTGGTACACGCCTTTGCAGCAGACCTGAGCGATCTGCCGCCGGACGACATCTACGCCGCGTACGCCGGCTGGCATGTCGAACATGAGAGCATCTACGAACTGCCCGTCGACGCGCTGCCGGCCGGGGAACGCGGCGAGCTGTACCGGTTCGAACGCCACCTGCGGGACGCCGGATATGAGGACGTGCAGAGCTCCCTGCTGGGCCATTTCTTCGGCGACCGTGTGCTTGTAGCACGCGCCGTGCGCGCCGAGGTGGCCGGCATTGCCGTGACAGATCAGCAGGAGATCGAGTGGTTTCCGCACCGCACGCGGCGCCACCCCATCGGCCCGGTCGAAGCCTTCTGCATCTACAAGGGGCGGCGACTACTTCGGGCCTTCAACCGCTGACCAGCCAGACACGAGCGTCCGGATCCGGCACAGATGCATGTCGGCCGTGATGTACAGCGTCTTGCCGTCGTCGCCGAACGTGCAGTTGGCGGTCGCCTGCCCGGTGTCCAGGCGACCGAGCAGTCTGCCGGCCGGCGACAATACCAGGACGCCCCCCGGCCCCGTCGCCCACAGATTGCCCAACGCATCGATGGCCAGGCCGTCTGGCAGTCCCGGCCGCTGCCCCACTAAGCGGGTCGCATCGTACAGCACGCGCCCCGCACCCAGCGTCCCGTCATCGTGGACCGGGAAGGCCATCCAGAGCGCTGCTTCCGGATCCGACTGCGCGACGTAGAGCGTCTTGCCGTCGGGCGCAAACCCGATCCCGTTGGGACGCGTCATGGACTGGTTGAGCAACGTGAGGGTCCCGTCCGGAGTCCGCCGGTAGACGCCGCACCAGGACAGTTCCGCATGCGGTCCCTCCAGCCCGCCGGGCAGTCCGTACGGTGGATCGGTGAAGTACAGGTCTCCATTGGCGCGGAACACCAGGTCGTTGGGACTGTTGAAACGCCGGCCCTGATAGCGGTCGGCCAGCGTCGTGACTGTGTCGTCGGCCTCCAGCCGCCGAATCGCCCGATCGCCGTGGCAGCACATGATCAGGCGTCCCTGTGGATCGAGGGCCAACCCGTTGGTGCCCGGTTCGGAACCCTCGAACTTCGCGCTCCCGCTGTAGCCACTCGACTTCCGGAACACGTAGCAGCCTCGGTCCGCATTCCACGCCACAATCTCATTGCGCGGGATGTCCGAGAACAGCAGCGTCTGGGTCTTGGCCACCCACACCGGCCCCTCCGACCACTCGAATCCGGAGGCCAACACTTCGAGTCGCCCGTCGGCTGGCACCAGCTGATCGAACGCGGGATCCAGCCGCTCAATCGATCCGATCGTCTTGGGCTCCTGCGCGCCGACCGACCCGACCGCCACCACCAGACCGCTCACGGCGAGGGCCAGAGCGGTCCGCACCCACACTCCGCACGACATGACGAGGACTCCCATGTGTGTGAGGACTCGAATACCAGAGCAGCTCATTGCATGATCGTGTCGTCGACGCTGTGTCCAGTGGGAATCATGGGCAGCACATGTTCCATGTAGGGCACCTGCACGTCGAGCACGAAGGGGCCGGTGGCGGAGAGCATGTCATCCATGGCGTCGCTGAGATCCGACTTCCGACTCACGGTGGCGGCGCCACAGCCGTAGCCCTTGGCGATCGTCACATAGTCTGGGTACCGCTCGGCGGCGTAGACCCCCCGCCCGTTGCCGCTCGCCTCGGCATGATGGATGGGACCCAGGTAGGTGTGGGCCCGGTTGCCCGCCATGAAACGGTCTTCCCACTGGACGACCATCCCCAGGTGCTGGTTGTTGAGCAGCAGCACCTTCACGGGCAGGTTCTCGCAGTAACAGGTGGCGAGTTCCTGGATGTTCATCTGGATGCTGCCGTCGCCGTCGATGTCGACCACCAGGGCGTCGGGATGGGCCACCTGGGCGCCCATGGCGGCCGGCAGCCCGAACCCCATGGTTCCCAGCCCGGAGCTGGACAGCCAGGTGCGGGGATAGCGGAACTTGTAGAACTGCGCCACCCACATCTGATGCTGCCCCACGCCCGATGCGATGATCGTCTTGCGCTCCCGCGTCTTCTCGCAGAGCGTGGCAATCGCGTGCTGCTGCAGGATCCCGTCGAACTGCTGGTTGTACTGGAAGGGAAACTCCCGCTTCCACTGCTGACACTGTTCGACCCAGCCCGCGATCTCCTGCCGCATCGATACGACCAGCTTGTTCAGCGCGCGCAGCGCAGGTTGCATGTCGGCCACGATCGGCAGGTGCGCCGGCTTGATCTTGTTCAGTTCCGAGGGGTCGATGTCGATGTGGACAATCCGGGCGTGCTTCGCGAATTCCGACAGCTTGCCGGTCACGCGATCGTCGAATCGCACACCGAAGGCCAGCAGCAGATCGCAGTCCCGCACGGCTCGGTTGGCGTACACGCTGCCATGCATCCCCAGCATATCGAGCGAGAGGGGATCGTCGGTGGGGAACGCCCCGAGCCCCATGATCGTCATCACGACCGGAATGCCGGTGATGCGTACGAACTCCCGCAGCTCCTCGCTGGCGTCGGCGGCGATGATCCCGCCCCCACAGTAGATCACCGGGCGCTTGGCCATCTTGATCGCGGCCGCCACCTGCTCGATCGCGCCGCTCGTGGGTTCCTTCCGCCGGCCATCGTAGCCGGGCAGGTTCATCGGCACGTCCCACTGCGGCGTGCAGTTCGTCATCTGCACGTCTTTGGGCAGGTCGATCAGCACTGGGCCGGGGCGGCCGGTCGTGGCGACATGAAACGCTTCGCGCACGACCCGCGTGATGTCGTTCACGTCGGTCACCAGGTAGTGATGCTTCGTGACGCCGCGGCAGACCTCGACGATGGGCGTTTCCTGGAACGCGTCGGACCCGATGACCGGTGTCGCCACCTGGCCGGTCACGGCAATCAGCGGCACACTGTCCAGCTTGGCGTCCGCGATGGCCGTCACCAGGTTGGTGGCCCCCGGACCGCTGGTGGCCATGCAGACGCCCGGCCGCCCGGTAGAACGCGCATAGCCCTGGGCGGCGAAACCGCCCCCTTGCTCATGTCGCGGCAGGACCGTGCGAATCCGATCGGCGTAGCGCCGCAACGCCTGGTGGATCGGCATGCTGGCCCCACCCGGATACGCGAAGATGACCCGCACGTCATGGTCCACCAGGGATTTGACCAAGATGTCGGCCCCGCTCATGGTATCCGTGTCGGCAGGTGGTCTCGGCGTCGTAGACATGGCAGCTCCCGCAAAATACGAAAACAAATAAGTTTACGTCGCCGCCCGGTGCTGTTCAAGGCATTCCGCCGCTGGGGCCGCACGCGTGCGTGGCGTGTTCCCCCAGGGCGGTGGCCGCCCCGGCCGACAGCGCCCCGGTCTACTGGCGGGTTGGCAGCACCCGGGCCAGGAACCGGCCCGTGTGATTGTCCGGCAGGGCGGCAATGTCCTCGGGCGTCCCGGCGGCGATCAGTCGGCCGCCGGCTGCCCCGCCCTCCGGCCCCAGATCGAGGATCCAGTCGGCCGTCTTGATGACATCCAGGTTGTGTTCGATGACGATCACGGTGTTGCCGCGGTCGACCAGCTGGTTGAGCACCTCCAGCAGGAGTCGGATATCGTCGAAATGCAGGCCGGTGGTCGGTTCGTCGAGCAGGTAGAGGGTCCGGCCGGTGTCGACGCGGGCCAGTTGTGTGGCCAGCTTGATGCGCTGCGCTTCTCCGCCGGAAAGCGTGGTCGACGGTTGGCCCAGCTGCAGGTATCCGAGCCCCACGGTCTGAAGGCTCCGCAGCGATCGCGTGATGGACGGCACGTTTTCGAAGAACCCCACGGCCTCATCGACCGGGAGGTTCAGGACGTCGGCGATGGACCGGCCGCGGTAGTGGACCTGCAGCGTCTGGCGGTTGAATCGTGCGCCGGCGCATTCTCCGCACGGAACGTAGAGGTCCGGCAGGAAGTTCATCGCGATCTTGGTTACCCCTTGGCCCTGGCATGTTTCGCAGCGCCCCCCCTTCACGTTGAAGCTGAACCGGCTGCTGCGATAGCCCCGCTGCTTGGCGTCGCGTGTGGCGGAGAACACCTTGCGGATCTCGCCAAACACCCCCGTGTAGGTCGCTGGATTGCTGCGCGGCGTGCGCCCGATCGGCGCCTGGTCGATCTCGATGACCTTGTCCAGCTGGCGTGTGCCGCGCAGGCCGGTGTGCGGCCCGGGCTTGGGCGCGATGCCGCCGAGTTTGCGGATCACCGCCCGGGCCAGCGACTCATTGACCAGTGAACTCTTCCCCGAACCGCTCACGCCGGTCACACAGACAAACGCCCCCAGCGGAAAGACGGCGGTGACCGACTGCAGGTTGTTGGTCGTCACCCCTTCGATGACGATGGCACGCGTCTTGGCGATGCGCCGCCGCTGGTCCGGAATTGGGATCGCGCGGCGGCCCGAGAGGTAGTTGCCGGTGACCGATCGCTCGTCTTCGCTCACGGCCCGGGGGGGACCCTGCGCGACGATGCGGCCCCCCGCCTTGCCGGCCCCCGGTCCGATGTCGATCAGGTAATCCGCCTGCCGCATGATCGCCTCGTCGTGTTCGACCACCAGCACGCTGTTGCCCTGGTCCCGCAGATGGCACAGCGCGTCGATCAACCGCTGGTTGTCCCGCGGGTGCAGGCCGATCGACGGTTCGTCCAGCACGTAGCACACCCCCACCAGCCCGGAACCGATGCTCGTGGCCAGACGCACCCGCTGCAACTCTCCGCCACTCAACGTGTCGGCCGGCCGGTCCAGCGCCAGGTAGTTGACGCCGACGTGATCCAGGAAGTCGAGCCGCCGGGTGATCTCGCGCGTCAGCGGGTCGGCGATGGCACACGTGGCTGCCGGGACCGCCAGTTGGGCGAAGAATTCCCGCGCTGCCGAGACGCTCAGGGCCGTGATCTGGCTGATCGATCTGCCCGCCACGAACACGCTGTTCGCCTCGGGCCGCAGACGCGATCCGCCACACGCCGCACAGACGACCCGGCCCCGGAACGCTTCCAGCTGCTCCTGCCGCTGCGCATTGGTCGTGGTGGCAAACTCCTGCCTGAGCCAGGTCAGGATCCCCAGGAAACGCTGGCCGTTGCCGGTGCCGTGCAGCAGCTGTTGCCACGTGGCCGGCGGCAGCTGGGACAACGGCGTATCAAGACTGAACTTGCGGGCCGCAGCGAATCGCGCCAGCTCGTCCTGGTACTTCCGCCACCTGGCGGCCGGCAGGCCGCGCCATGGCGCAATGGCCGCGGCATTCAACGAGCGGCCGGGATCGGGAATCACGAGCTCGGGATCGAACTCGACGATCGCCCCCATCCCCTCGCACGCCGGACAGACGCCATAGGGGCTGTTGAAACTGAACGTCCGCGGCTCCAACTCGGCATAGCTGATGCCGCAGTTCGGACACGCGTAGCGGGTGCTGAACAGCAGATCACACCACTGGTTCGGCACACGCGCGGTATCCAGATAGCAGGCCAGGACCAGCCCTTCTCCGTAGCGAATCGCCAAATCCACCGACTCGCTGATCCGCGCGCGGATCCCCTCCCGGACGACCACCCGATCGACGATGGCCTCGATGTGGTGCAGTCGCCGCGGCGCCAGCTCGGGAACGTTGTCGATGTCCCACACTTCCCCGTCCACCCGCGCCCGCACCAGACCCGCTTTGCGGATCGCAGCAAACACCTCCTTGTGCGCCCCCCGGCGGCCACGGACCAGGGGAGCCATGATCATCGTCTTGGTCCCCTCCGGCAACGCTGTGATCCGGTCCAGGATCTGCTCCGGTGTCTGCTGCTGGATCCGCGCACCACACTGGTAACAATGGGACTCGCCCAGGCGAGCCATCAGCAGCCGCAGGTAATCGTAGATCTCGGTGACCGTGGCCACCGTGCTGCGCGGATTCTGATTGCCGGGACGCTGGTCAATGCAGATTGTCGGCTCGAGCCCCTCCACCAGGTCGACGTCCGGTCGCTCCCACTGGTGAAAGAACTGGCGGGAATAGACCGACAACGTCTCAATGTACTGACGCTGACCCTCCGCAAACACCGTGTCCAGCGCCAGACTGCTCTTGCCTGACCCGCTCGGGCCAGTAATCACCACCAGCCGATCGCGAGGTATGTCCAGATCGAGGTTCTGCAGGTTGTGGACGCGCGCCCCGCGGATACGAATAGCGTCATCAGCCGGCGGATGTGTCGCAGCCGATGTTGTCGTGGCACAAGGGGCTGACATGAGCAGAAACACACACTGATCAGGCCAAACGGTGTAATGCAAACTCCCCACCGTAACAGAGCCCCGGACGACTCGGAAGGGGCAGTTGGCAGGCCTTCCAGGACGCGCGGCTAGACCGGTTGCGGCAGGCCTCGAGCGTCCGCAGGCGGGGCCCACGCAAGACGCGCTGCCCATCCGTCGAATGGCGTGCGGCAGAGCCTCGCTGAGGAGGGGGACCTGGGGTAGCTTGACCAAGGGGGTATGGTACAATACGAGGCGATGAACTCCGAGCCAGAAATCCTGCCTGGGTGGACCGGGTGTGAGCAGAGTGGGGGTTGCGGAGGGAAATCGATCAGCGGGGTAGCGCACAACAGCAGGTTATCGCATCCGCCAGTCGCCCGACCATGTCCTTCCGTTCCTGGCCCTGGCCGCCAGGTACTATCAGGTGCCAGGTGTTATCAGAAGACGACGCGGAGACTGTGTGCGTGCACAGTCGACGAGTTTATATGTTCATGCGGGATCATCCCAACGGCGGTACCGTCGGCACGCCCGCGTCGTTGCCGGAGGTGTTCTGCTTTGACTGCTAGGGAAGAGGTGCCATGGCGCTACTGATTCTTCGCTGTTTATTCATGGTGGTGGCGATCGGGTTGACCAGCCTGCTGGTCAGCACCGATGCGTTGCGTTCGGGGGCTGTCTGGCTCCCCTGGCTGATTTTTTTCTCGGTGCTCGTGGCGGCCGTCGCGGTGATCATGGCCGACACGTTCACGCGGAACAAACGGATCGACACGATTTCAGCGGTCTATTTTGGCACGCTGGTGGGCATGCTGCTCACGTACGCGTTGAGCCGGGCGGTGGCGCCGCTGCTGGATCTGGTCGAGGTGCACAAGGTCTATCGCAACGCGGTGGAAATCGGGCTGGGGGTGGTGCTGGTCTACACCTGCATCAGTCTGCTGCTGCAGACGAAGGACGATTTCCGGTTCATTATCCCGTACGTCGAGTTCACCAAGGATGTGAAGGGGCTCCGCCCGTACATTCTGGACACGAGTGTTGTGATAGACGGGCGTGTGGCGGATCTGGTGGAGACCGACATTCTGGACAATACGCTGATCATGCCGCGGTTTGTGTTGAGCGAGTTGCAGCGGATTGCGGACAGCAGTGATAAGCTGCGCCGCTCGCGGGGTCGGCGCGGCCTGGACATCCTGAATCGCCTGCGGGCCGACAAGAAGATCGACCTGAAGATCTATGATCGCGACCTGGCGGAGCTGACCGGGCATCCGGTCGACATGAAGCTGGTGCTGTTGGCGAAGCACCTGGAGGGGAAGATCGTCACGGGGGACTACAATCTCAACAAGATCGCGCGGCTGCACAATGTTCCGGTGATCAATCTGAACGACGTGGCCAATTCGCTCAAGCCGGTCTATCTGCCGGGGGAGGCGTTTGCGGTGCGGATCGTCAAGCCGGGGGAGGCGCCGGGGCAAGGGGTGGGCTATCTGGACGACGGCACGATGATCGTCGTGGAAGACGGGCGCGATCACATTGGCGAGACGGTGAAGATTGCCGTCACCAGTGTGTTGCAGACCAGCGCGGGCCGGATGATCTTCGGGCGTTACGAGGAGACGGTCACCGGCGACGCGGCGCGGGAGAAGGTGTAGCGGCGGCCGGCGACGGCGGTGTCAGCGGGGGACGCGTTGCAGGCGTTCTGTCGCCATGCGGCAGTAGTCGGGCACGCAGTCGATACCGATGTAATCCCGCTCCAGCCGCCGCGCGACGACGGCCGTCGTGCCGCTGCCCAGGAACGGATCGAGCACGATGCCGTGCGGCGGACAGCCTGCCTGCAGGCAGTTCACCACCAGCTGCTCGGGGTAGACGGCGAAATGCGCCTCGCGGAACTTGGACAAGGGGATCGACCAGACCGTGCGTTTGTTGCGCCCCTTGGGGTGAAAGGCCTGATCCCAGCGCCCGGCGTGCAGATTCGACGACCCACGGTTCTTCCCGTTCTCGGGGGTGCCATCGCGCTGGAAGAAGTGCCGCCTCCCCCCCCGCATCCGGCTCTGCGCCGTGAACGTCACATGGGGTTCCCGGATGGCATCGGCGTCGTAGTAATACTGCTTCGACTTGGTCAGAAAGAACACGTACTCGTGGTCGGTGGTCGGCCGCGTTCTGACGGCCGACGGCATGGCGTTGGGCTTGTGCCAGATAATGTCGCTCCGCAGGATCCAGCCGTCGGCCTGCAACGCCAGAGCCACGCGCCAGGGCATGCCTAACTGCCGGCCGTCGACGTACTTGTCGCCGATCACCAGCCACAGCGAGCCGGTCGGCTTGACCACTCGCCGGCACTCGCGAAACACGGCCACCAGGTTGTCGATGTACGCCTCCGGCGTCGGCTCCAAACCGAGTTGATCCTCTCCTGAGTAGTCGCGTTGGCGATAGTACGGGGGACTGGTCACGATCGAGTCCACTAGCGACGCGGGGAAAGACGGCAGCTCCTTCAAGGCATCTCCGAGGAGTACCTGATTGAGAAGACGGTCTACTTGGGAGGCCGCGATGGTCATGGGGCGTCGGGGTATGTGCTTGGAACGGCGGACAGAAGCGCACTCGGAGACCTCCGG
>DAISIS010000008.1:0-29197 GCA_036821925.1 Pirellulaceae bacterium | reverse complement strand
CTCGACGACGAACTGAACGAGTGGGAGAAGCTGGAGTCCAACCCGATCACGCCCCACACGGAGCCCGGGGATCCGCACCACGATCGGTATCGTTCGTGGGACCCCTTTGGCTGGCTGGAGGGGGACACCTACTACGCGATTTTCGGTGGCACGCGCCCCGCCATTGCCAAGTCCCACAGTCTGGCCGGCCCCTGGACGTATGTGGGAGACCTGCTGGCCAACTCGGTCGAGGGCGTGGCGATCGACGAGGACGTGTCGTGTGCCGACTTCTTCCCGTTTGGCGACCAGCACATGCTGCTGTGCATCAGCCATCGCCTGGGCTGCCGCTACTACCTGGGCCAATGGAAAGACGAACAGTTCCACCCGACATTTCACGCGCAGATGAGCTGGGTGGACAATTCGTTCTTTGCCCCCGAAAGCCTGCTGGACGACCAGGGCCGCCGCATCATGTGGGCCTGGATCTTCGACGGTCCCGAATTCGTCGTGAGACGGCAGCACGGCTGGTCCGGCACGATGAGCCTGCCGCGCGTACTCACCCCGGGTGACGACGGCACGCTGCGCATGAATCCGCCCGTCGAGATCGAACGCTTGCGCTGCAACGCCAGGCAGCTGACCGATCTCACCGTGCCGGCCGATGCGCAACAGGCTGTCGCGGGGGTGAGCGGCAACAGCATCGAGTTGAACCTAGTGATGACGGCGCCCGAGGCGCAGCAGTTCGGTGTGGCGGTCTGTTGTTCACCCGACGGCGAAGAACAGACACGCATCTATTACGACGCGGCCGAGAAGCAGCTCAAAATAGATACGACCAAGTCCAGTCTGACGGAGGGGCCGCGGAGTGTGGAGGCTGGGCCGCTGGACCTGCCGGCCGGGCAGCCGCTCCGCCTGCGTGTCTTTGTCGACAAGTCGGTCGTGGAGGTGTTTGCCAACGGGCGGCAGGCGGTGATGCGACGCATCTACCCAGCGCGCCCGGACAGCCTGGGTGTGGTGCTGTTCACGCAGGGAGGCCCCCTGAGTGTGTCACAGTTCGAGGCCTGGGACATCGCGCCGTCGAATCCGTATTAGCTATGGGCGGGTCAGATGGCGGGATGGCGCAGACCGGCAACAACGGCCGCCGGCGTGGCTCCGGCCGCACATGGATTCCTTGAGGGAGCTTGCTGGACTTGATCGGCATTGGTGAATGGGCAGCGTTGGGAACGGCATTGGCGTGGACCCTCTCCGCCCTGGCCTGGACCTCCGCCGGCAGGCGGATTGGTGCGCTGGCGACCAGCTTCATCCGGCTGATCGTGGCCGGGGTCTTCCTGGCCATTTACGGGCGGCTCGTGCGCGGACTGTGGTTTCCGTCCGATGCCGAGTCCCACGCGTGGCTGTATCTGGGCCTGTCGGGTTTCTTCGGGTTCTTTCTGGCCGACCTGCTGTTCTTCCGCGCGCTCGTCTTGATCGGCCCCCGGCTGGCACTGCTGATTCAATCGCTGGTTCCCCCACTGACTGCCTTGCTGTCCTGGGTGTACCTCGGTGATCGCATCGATGGCCTCGACTGGATCGGGATGGGGCTGACACTCGCCGGCATCTGCTGGGTCATCCTGGGGCGCCCGGCGCCGGGCGCCACACCGGTCGGGCGCACTGAGCTGCGTCAGGGGGTGCTGCTGTCGCTGGCAGCCTGCGTGGCGGTGGCCATCGGGTTTGTGTTGGCCAAGCAGGGGATCGGTCACTACGACGCGGTGGCTGCCACGTTCATCCGGGTGCTGGCCGCCTTGGCCGGTTTCGGCCTGCTGATTACGGCGACCGGGCGCTGGCCAGCCATGGGGGCCGCCGCGCGGCAGTCGCGCGTCATGGCATTGGTCGCGTACGGATCATTCGTCGGCCCGTTTCTGGGGGTGGCGCTGTCGATGGTCGCCCTGCGACACTGCCACGCAGGGGTCGCCGCCACGTTGATCAGCACGTCACCCGTGCTGATCCTGCCGTTCGTCGTCGTGGTGTATCGGGAGCGGCTCAGTGCGCAGGCCGTGGGGGGTGCCTTCCTGTCGGTCCTGGGTGTCGCGCTGCTCATGTACTAGAAGGAGAGACTCGATGCTGTCACAGAAGCGGCGCGTGGCCGGTTGGATCATGAGTGCGATCCTGGCAGGTTTCCTGATGTTCAGCGCATCAGGTAAATTCGTTGACTGGGAAGGCAAGACCCAGATGCTCGATCACTTGGGTTACTCAACCCACCTGATGATGAAGATCGGTGCCACCGAGCTCATTCTCGCGGCATTGTTTCTGGTTCCGCGAGCCGGTTTTCTTGGATCGCTATTGTTGACCGCCTATCTCGGCGGCGCGACCGCCACTCACGTGCGCGTGGGCGATCCGTTCTTCATGCCGATCATCTTCGGCGTCCTCGTGTGGGTCAGCTATGGACTTCGCAGGCCGGGACTATTCTCACTCGCCACAGGATCGACCGTGGCGGCTTGTCACGACGCTCCTCGGACGAGCGTGTGATGCGCCGGATGCTCACCTTGCCTCCAGCCGGAGTCGATCGAGCACGATGGCCTGATCTGTCCGGCCATACGCATCGTCATTGCCGATGTGGCCGACCGCCAGGATCGTGCCATCCTCAAGTTGGATCGCATGTGGGTAGTAGCCCGTGCCGGGGCAGTCGAGCCTCGTCCACGTGTGCCCGCGGTCGGCGCTCCAGGAGAAGGCCGTCGGGGCGATGTGGAGGATGACCCCCTCGCGCGTGCGGAGGAGTTCCGGGTGGCCGTCGTGTGGAAACGGGGTGGGGGAAATCGGCCCGGGTATCCACGTGTCACCGTCCCGGGCAAGCACGGCCTGCCGCCGGTCCTGCTGGACCGTTTGGCCTGACTCGTCATAGGTAATGGCGCGGAAGACGGCCAGCAGGTCGCCATTGTCCAACTCAGCCGTGTCCCACTCTTCGCAGGCGAAGTCCGCCCCGCTCGTGACGTAGTGCGGGCCCGACCACGACTTCCCGCTCGGATCCAGGCTGATCCACAGGCAGTGGTGCGTCTTGGGGAGTTGGTCCATCCAGCGCCAGTTGTCGGGATCGAAGGCAGCTGCGCCACCCGTGACCATCAGGCGGCCATCGCGCAGCCGACGGATGCGTGTGGGGAACGTCTGCAGGTGATGGTCGGCAGAAAGATACTCCGGTTCGCCCCACGTCTTCGCGCCGTCGGTGGAGCGTTGCAGAAAACCGGTCGGCCGCACGTCGCAGTACGTCAACGACTGACCCCAACTCGTGCGCAGCAGCGTCCCGTCGTCCAGGACCACGACGCTGTTCTGTGAGTAGCCGTTCATGGCGGAGCTGAATGGGTCGGAGCTGAATCGCACCCATGTTTCGCCTCCATCCGTTGACCGCAAGTGCACATTCTCCTGGATCAGTCCCGTCATGTCATAGGCAGGAATGTCTTGCTGCGCAGTCGGCAGACGCTTCAGGATTTCCTGCGGCGCTCGCTGCCGCCAACCCCCAAGGGGACCGGTGGCCTGCGTGAAGGCAATCATCACGCTGTTGTCGGGCATCATCCAGATTCCGGCCCAACACGTGTAGCCGGGTGTCTGGGGAGAATGGTAGATCGTCCGACGGTTGTGTTCGCGCACCGTGACTTGCGTGATGCCGTCGGCCGCGATGCTCGGGGCGTGTAGCATGGTCAGCACAAGCATGGCAGACGCGAAGCATTGGAGTCGCGTGGACATCGATGGGGTCCCCCTCAGGAGTATGCAGACCAGCAGAGTATGCAGACAACCCCGCCAGAGTATCCAGACAGAGTTTCCAGACACTCTGGTTCTAAGCCGAGGCGGCGCGCAGTGCAAGCTGCGCTCCGGCACGCGGCCGCAGCGTCAGTGCGTCGCCCCCCCCGCGGAAATCTCACGGGCCGCGTGACGGGGCCCAAGGCCCGGCAGCGGGACGCGGGAGCGGGGCGATTTCTTGCCGGAAAACCGGCTGCCAGGGCTTTCCATATGCGTCTCAGGACACCACAATAGCCGCGTCTTGACAGTCGGGTGCGACCGGCGGAGGACTTGCCACCTCGATATACTGAGGTGCGGTGTTTGGCGCAGTCTCCCCGCGTCGGCTCAGCCCACCGGAGACCGCGGGGCAGGTGGCATTGGCCTGCCGCATGGCTCGTCCGGTGGCCCGCTTCCGTGCACGAAAACTACGAGTGGCTCGCGGCTCAGGATGACTGGAACAAGACTGCCAGATTGGTTGGACCGCGCAAAACCCCTGGTAGGGGCCGGTCTGTTTGCGTCCGTCGCGTATGTCGTCGTCCTGTTCTATTACGGCGGTTCGCCGCACACCTGGCGTGTCGGCTATTCTCCGAAGCAGCCGGTCCCCTTCAGTCACGCGTTGCACGCCGGCCAGCTGGGGATGGACTGCCGCTACTGCCATACGACCGTGGAGCACGCGGCGTTTGCGGCGGTACCGCCCACGGCCACCTGCATGAACTGTCACACCCAGATTGCGCCGGACAGCCGCAGGCTGCTGGCCGTCCGCGAGACCTTTGCCCACGAGGCTCCCGTGCCGTGGATCAAGGTGCACGACCTGCCGGACTACGTCTATTTTGACCACGGCGCTCATGTGACGCGCGGGGTCAGTTGCGTGTCCTGTCACGGCCGGGTGGATCAGATGGATCAGGTGCAAGTGGCGGAGCCGTTGAGCATGGCGTGGTGTCTCGACTGCCACCGCCATCCGGAGCCGCATCTGCGGCCACCCGAATTCGTGACCGATCTGAATTGGGTACCGGAGGAGGGCGCGGCCGAGACGGGCAAACGGGTACGAGAACAGCTTCAAATCAATCCGTCGACAAGTTGCTCGACATGTCATCGCTAGATCCCTCCACAACATCGAACCGGCACTGGCGCAGTCTGGCCGAACTGGACAACGCTCCGGAATTCCGTGCGTTCCTGGAAGCAGAGTTCCCGGCGGCGGCGGATCCTGCCGGGGTCAATCGCCGACGCTGGCTGCAGATCATGGGTGCGTCGTTTGCGCTGGCCGGCCTGGCTGGCTGCGAAGCGGACAAACAGGAGCTGCTGCCGCTGGCCCATCGCCCGGAAGGACGCGTCCCGGGGGAATCCCAGCACTATGCCACCGCGCTGGAACTGGACGGGCACGCCGTCGGGCTGCTGGTGACATGCGTGGACGGCCGGCCGGTGAAAATTGAAGGGAACCCGCTGCACCCGCAGAGTCTTGGCGCGAGCCATGCGTGGGCCCAGGCCGCGATCCTCGAGCTGTACGATCCGGATCGCAGCCAGCATCCGGTTGAGCGAAGCGGCCGCGAGATTCTGGTCCACGCGGGTGACGCGCAGCAACACAAGTGGGTCAAGTTCGACACGCTGCTGCGTGATCATTTTGCCGCCGTGAACGACCGGCGCGGGGCGGGGTTGTATGTCTTGACTGAAGCCAGCAGTTCGCCGACGCTCGGGCGGCTGCGCCAGCAACTGCTGGCGCAGATGCCGGAAGCCCAGTGGCTGGAATATGCGCCGCTGACGGACGATCAGGTGCTGGCCGGCGCCCAGGCCGCCTTCGGCCGACCGCTCCAGACCCAGCTGCGGCTGGAGCAGGCCCAGGTCATCGTCAGCCTCGATGCGGACCTGCTGGCAGCGCATCCCGCGTCACTGCAATACGCCCGCGCGTTTGCCCAGGGACGTCAGGCGCACGCCGAGACCATGAATCGTCTGTATGTGGTGGAAAGCGGCTACTCGATCACCGGCGCCGCGGCCGATCACCGGTTGCCGCTGCGGCCCAGCCAGATAGCTGCGTTCCTGGGCCGGCTGCAGCAGGCGATTGAGCATCACGCGGACGCAGCGGCCGGCGGCGGGACCGAGTCGCACGCCGCTTCGTATGCGGACAGATTCCTGCACGCTGTGGCGACGGATCTAGTGTCGCACCGCGGCCGGAGCGTGATTGCCGTCGGCCCGCGGCAGCCGGCCGAGGTCCACGCGGCGGCCCACCGCCTGAACGCGCTGCTGGGCAACGTCGGGCAGACGGTCCACTACACGCCGGTGGCGGCCGACCGCCGGCCGCATGGCGAGGCGATTGCCGCGCTGGCCGCCGCGATGCAGGCCGGGGCTGTGGACACGCTGCTGATCCTGGGCGGCAACCCGGCCTACGATGCGCCGGCCGACGTGGACTGGGCGGCCGGTCTGGCCCAGGTGCCGCTGTCGATTCACGTCGGGCTGTACCGCAACGAGACCGGGCGGTTGTGCACATGGCACGTGCCGCAGGCGCATTTCCTCGAATCGTGGGGGGACGCCCGATCGTTTGACGGCACGTACAGCGTCATCCAGCCGACGATCGCCCCGCTCTACGGCGGCCGCACCTGGACGGAAATCCTCGCCCGGATCCTGGGCGAGACGTTGCCGCAGTCGGATGAGCTGGTCAAGACCACCCTCCGAACCCTGGTGGGGGAGGGTTTCGATGAGCGTCTGTGGCGCCGCACGGTGCATGACGGGCTGCTGGCCGACAGCGCGTGGGCGGCGGAGGAGACCGAGGAGCCGCCGCGCAGCGATCTGCCGACGGAGATGCGTGACGAGCCGCCGGCCGAAGGGCAGCTCGAGCTGGTGTTCCTCCCTTCAGCCTCGGTCTACGACGGGCGGTTTGCCAACAACAGCTGGCTGCAGGAGTGCCCCGATCCGCTGACGAAACTGACCTGGGACAATGCGGCGGTGATGAACCCGGTGACCGCCCGTTCGCTGGGCGTGTCGGACGAATCGCTGGTCACGCTGCAGGTCGGGGGGCGGAGCGTGGAGGCGCCGGTGTCCGTCATGCCGGGTTGGGCTCTCGGCGTGGTGGGGGTCGCCCTCGGCTACGGGCGCGTGGCGGCCGGGAGCGTGGGAGGGCTGGAAGAAGCGGGTGTAGCGCCCGTGGGGTGCAATGCGTATCTGCTGCGCACCGTACAGGCGATGCACACCGTGACGGACCTGACCGTGCAGCAGGTCCCGGGCCGGTATCCGTTGTCTGCCACGCAGGACCACCATGCGATCGACGTGGTGGGGCTGCAGGAGCGCGCCCGCCGCGTGCCGGTCCTGGTTCGGGAAGCGGCGCTGGCCGACTATCTGCTGCATCCCGACATCGTGCAGCACATCGGCCACGAGCCGCAGTCGCCCGAGTCGCTGTGGAACGAGTTGCCGTACGAGGGGCGCCGGTGGGGCATGTCCATCGACCTGTCGAAGTGCATCGGCTGCAACGCGTGCGTGGTGGCGTGCCAGGCGGAAAACAACGTACCGGTCGTGGGTAAGGCCGAGGTCAGGCGTGGTCGCGAGATGCACTGGATTCGCGTCGATCGCTACTTCCAGGGGGACGCGGACAACGCCGCGGACATCCGGGTCGCGATGCAGCCGGTGGCCTGCCATCACTGTGAGTTGGCCCCGTGCGAGCAGGTGTGTCCGGTGGCGGCAACCGTGCACAGCGGCGAAGGACTCAACGACATGGTCTACAACCGTTGCATTGGCACGCGGTACTGCGCCAACAACTGCCCGTACAAGGTGCGGCGTTTCAACTACTTCAACTACCACAAGGAACTGCAGGATCCAAGCCGCGAGATCATGCACATGGCCTACAATCCGGAGGTCACGGTGCGCGCTCGTGGTGTGATGGAGAAGTGCACGTACTGCGTACAGCGGATCCAGGCCGCGAAGATCGCGGCCCGCAGCGCAGGCCAGGCGATTCCGGACGGGGCGGTGCGGACGGCGTGCCAGCAGGCCTGCCCGACGCAGGCCATCGTGTTCGGGGATCTGGCCGACGCCCAGTCGCAGGTCGCCCAGTGCCGGCAGGACACGCGGTCCTACGGGATGCTGGCGGAACTGCATGTCCAGCCGCGGACGACCTACCTGGCGAGGATCCGCAATCCGCATCCGGCCCTGCAAGCAGCGCCGGAGCACGGGTGATTGAGGGGTGAGGGTGCATCGCACACCGACGACGCGTGTGCCGATGACGACAGGATGAACCATGACGCCTGTAGATAACACGCTGAACGATCCGAGGCAACGCGCGCCGCTGATCATTGGATCGGCCGACTACGCGTCGATCACCGACGACGTGTGCCGGATTGCGGAGCAGTACCGGCCGCCGCGCAGCTGGTACGTGGCCTTCACGATCTCCGTCGCGCTGCTCGGCATGCTGGGGCTCTGCATCCTGTACCTGATCGCGACCGGTGTGGGGGTGTGGGGGAACAACAGCCCGGCGTTCTGGGGCTTTGACATCGTGAACTTCGTCTTCTGGGTCGGCATCGGGCACGCCGGCACGCTGATCTCCGCCATCCTGTTCCTGTTCCGCCAGCAGTGGCGGACGAGCATCAACCGGATGGCGGAGGCGATGACGATCTTCGCCGTCATCTGTGCGGCCATGTATCCGGGCATCCATGTCGGGCGCGTCTGGCTGGTCTACTGGCTGGCGCCCTATCCGAACGACCTGTCGCTGTGGCCCAATTTCCGCAGCCCGTTATTGTGGGATGTGTTTGCGGTGAGCACCTACGCGACGGTGTCCGCGCTGTTCTGGTATCTGGGCATGATTCCGGACCTGGCCACCTTGCGTGACCGTTCGACGACCGCAGTGCGCAAATGGGCCTACAGCATTTTCGCGCTCGGCTGGACCGGTTCTGCCCGCGCCTGGCACCGATACGAGCGGGCCTACCTGCTGCTGGCGGCGTTGGCCACGCCGCTGGTGCTGAGTGTGCACTCGGTGGTCAGTTTCGATTTCGCCGTCTCGCAGGTGCCGGGCTGGCACACGACGGTCTTTCCCCCTTACTTCGTGGCAGGGGCGATCTTCAGTGGCTTCGCGATGGTCATCACGCTGGCGGTGCCGGCACGGGCCTATTTCGGGCTGCGGCACCTGATCACGTCGCGGCACCTGGAGAACATCTGCAAAATCATCCTGGTCACCAGCCTGATGGTCGGGTATGCATACAGCATCGAGTTGTTCGTGGCGTGGTACAGTCAGAACCCGTACGAGAGCTTCCTGTTTCTCGGGAACCGGCCGTTCGGGCCGTACGCCTGGTGCTACTGGATCATGTTCTCCTGCAACGTGTTCGTACCGCAGCTCTTCTGGTTCAAGACCTGCCGCACGACCCCCTGGATCATGCTGGTCATTGCCCTGCTGGTCAACGTGGGCATGTGGATGGAGCGATTTGTGATCATGATGTCGCTCACGCGGGACTATCTGCCATCGAGCTGGGGCCTGTTTGTGCCGTCGCCGATTGACATTGCCATGTTTCTCGGCAGTTTCGGCCTGTTCTTCACGCTGTTCCTGTTGTTCTGCCGCTATCTGCCGATTGTGGCCATGGCGGAAGTCAAAACCGTCTTGCCTCCCCCACGCCAATCATGACCGCACACGATCCACTCACGACTGACGACGCGCGGGTGCTGCACGGGATCCTGGCCGAGTTTGCCGACCCCGGCGCGCTGGTGGCCGCAGCGCGGGCGGTGCGGGAAGCGGGCATCCGGCGGTGGGACAGCTATTCCCCGTTTCCGGTGCATGGGATCGACGGTGCCATGGGGATCCGCCCGACCGTGCTCCCCTGGCTCGTGCTGGGGGCCGGCATCACGGGTGGGGTGCTGGCCCTGGTGATGCAGTGGTGGACCAACGCGGTGGATTATCCGTTGAACATCAGCGGCAAACCGCTGTTCAGCTTGCCGGCGAACATCCCGGTCGCCTTTGAGCTGATCATTCTATTCAGCGCGTTGGCGGCTTTTTTCGGCGTCCTGGCGCTCAACGGCCTGCCGCGTTACAACCACCCGCTGCTCGAGACGCAGCGGTTTCTGCGGGCCACCACGGACCGCTTCTTCATCTGTATAGACGCCGGCGATCGAGCGTTTGATGCGGCACACGCACGGGCGCTGCTGCAGGAGGCGGGAGCCCTCTCGGTGGAGGACGTCTGGGCGCGGCGTGAGCCGGCCCGGATTCCGCTGGGGATCCACCTGGCCGGCATCGTCGTGCTGTGCCTGGCGCTGATCCCTCCGCTGTGGATCGCGAAAGACCGCCGCACGACATCCGCGACGCCCCGCATGCATCCGGTGCGGGACATGGACCTGCAGCCGCGTTTCGCACCGCAGGGGGAGACCTCGCTGTTCGCCAACGGCCAGACCATGCGGTTGCCGCTTCCCGGCACGGTTGCCTCCGGAGATCTGCGGGACGACGATCATCTCTATCGCGGGTTGACGGGCGAGCGGTTTGCCGCGACGCTGCCGCCAAGCCTGCAGCCGGTGACGATGGAGGTGATGGCGCGGGGGAGGGAACGGTATCGGATCTACTGCGTTCCCTGCCACGGCCTGGCCGGTGATGGTGACGGGCCGGTCTCCGAGCGCGCGTTGGCCAGGCAGGACTCGCCGGGATGGGTCAAGCCACTGTCGCTGCACAGCCAGGGTGTGCGTGAGCAGCCGGTGGGCAAGATCTTCAACACCATTACCAACGGGATCCGCACGATGCCGGGCTATGCCGCACAGGTGTCGCCGCAGGATCGCTGGGCCATCATCGTCTACATCCTGGCACTGCAGCGAAGCCAGAACGCCGCGTGGGATGATCTGCCGCCGGCAGAACGACAGCGACTCGAGTTGCGCGAGAAGCAGTAGAAGGAGTAGCAGCGAGCAGCCATGCATGCCCCTCCACACCTGAACCACAGCGAGCACGAGCAGACGTCGCTTTCCGGGACGGCCGCCCGGTCCGCCTGGATCCTGATCGTGGCCGGCGCCGCACTGCTGGTCTTGGCGCTCGTACTCGGCGCCGTGCGCGGCGACGCCCTGCGTTACTTCTTCCACGCCTACCTGGTGAGCTTCTGTTTCTACCTGAGCCTCGCGCTGGGAGCGCTGTTCTTTGTGGCCCTCCAGCACGCCAGCCGCGCGGGCTGGAGTGTGGCGGTGCGGCGCGTCGCGGAACTGATGGCCGCCAATACCCTGATCATGGGCATCCTGTTCCTCCCGATCCTGCTCCCCCTGCTGTGCGGCCAGACGGCCCTCTACCCTTGGCTCGACTCGGCCAGCGTGGCTGGCGACGAGGTGCTCGCTGGCAAGAGCGGGTACCTGAATCGGTTCTGGTTCCTGGTGCGCGCGGTGGCGTTCTTCGCCGGCTGGATGGGACTGAGCTGGTACTTCCGGCGCCGGTCGCTTGAGCAGGACGAATCGGGCGAGGTACAGTTGACGTTGCAGATGGAACGTGTGAGCTATCCGGCCCTGCTGCTGTTTGCCGTCACGATCACGTTTGCCGCCTTCGACTGGATCATGTCTCTCACCCCCCACTGGTTCAGCACGATTTTCGGCGTGTATTACTTTGCCGGGGCCGCGGTCGGGTTTCTGGCAGCGGTGATCCTGGCCTTGATCGCCCTGCAGAAGGCCGGGTACCTGACGGCCACCGTCACGTCGGAGCACTACCACGAGCTTGGCAAATTGCTGTTCGCGTTTACAGTGTTCTGGGGATACATTGCGTTTTCCCAGTACCTGCTGATCTGGTACGCCAACATCCCGGAAGAGACCGGCTGGTACTTGTCGCGGCAGCAGGGCCCGTGGGTCGCGGTGTCGCTGATCCTGGTGTTCGCACACCTGCTGATTCCCTTCTTTGCTTTGATGCCGCGAGGAGTGAAACGCCGCCCGGCGCTGCTCGGATTCTGGGCAGCCTGGTTGCTGGTGGCCCATTGGATCGACGTGCAGTACCTGATCATGCCCAATCTTCCGCTGTCGGGCTGGCCGCTCGGGCTGCTGGACGTATGCTGTACGCTGGGGATGGGGGCGATCTTCGTCGCCGGCATCCTGTTGCTGGCCGGCAACCGGTCGCTGACCCCCACCAGGGACCCCCGGCTGGGCGAATCGCTGGGGTTTGAGAACGTGTGACCTGTGACCTGTGACATTGGCCGGGCGAAGCCGGCATGGGCTTCCTCGCGACTGACGTATGGCTGGTGCAACATGGCGTTTCATGACGGCGTCAAGACAGCTCCCATCGCCTACATCGGACTGGTGAGCGTCATTGTGACGTTCATCCTGGTGCTGTTGCTGCAAGTGGTGTACTTTGGCCAGCAGGCGGACAGGCGGGCCGGGGAGCTGGCCACGCAGCAGATTCCGGCCGAGTTGGCCGACCTGACCTCCCGCCAGTTGACACGGCTGACCCGGCGTGAGGTGGTCGATCGGGAGCGCGGGGTAGTCACGATCGGGATTACGCGCGCTATGGAGCTGGTTGTGAAGGAGCTGGCCACCGGGCGGAGTCCGGCGGAGGTGATGGGCCCGGCGTTGCCGAGTGCCGGTTCCCCGGCGGCAGCTGGCCCGTCGGCTCCCCCGTCCGAACCTGCTCAGGAGAAGAACGATGCGGCATGAACTTGAGACACTGAAGCCAGCCGTTCGCACGGCGGATGGGCCGGTTGTCCGAGCGTTCCGCCCGGTCGGACGTTCCCCCGGCGCGGCACCGGAGCGGGCGGCGGCGCAGCGCCGGCGCTGGTGTCTGCGGCGCTGGTGCCTGGGGTGGGCGGCGGCCATCGTCTGCTGCCTGCCGGGCGTGGCGCTTGCGCAGCGGATGGAGTCGCTGCCCGCGGACCTGCTGGAGGTCGGCGTGACGGAGCGTCTGAACGAGCAGATTCCGCTGGAGCTGGAATTCACCGATTCGACGGGGAAGGCGGTGAAGCTGTCAGAGTACTTTGACGGTCGGCTGCCCGTCGTCCTCACGCTCAACTACTCCAACTGCCCGATGTTGTGCAGCCTGCAGCTGGATGGTCTGTTCGACGGCCTGAAGGGGATGACGAAGTGGGACCTGGGGGAGCGGTATCGCATGGTGACGGTGAGCATCGATCCGCGGGAAGAGACGGAGCGGGCGGCGATGACGCGAGACAAATACCTGCGGCATTACGGGCGGCCGGGGGCGGGAGCCGGCTATGCGTGCCTCACCGGCCAGAATGACCAGATCAAGCAGTTGGCGGACGCGGTGGGGTTCCATTATCGGTACGTGCCGGAGACGGGCGAGTACTCGCACGTGGCGGTGACGATGATCTGCACTCCCGGTGGGCGGCTGTCGCGCTACCTCGACGGCGTGAAGTACGACCCGCAGACCCTGCAGCTGGCGTTGCTCGAGGCGTCCGAGGGCAAGGTCGGCACGCCGATGGAGCGGTTCTTGCTGTATTGTTTCGAATACGACGCGGCGGCGGGCACGTATGCTCCTTCGGCTGCCAAGCTGATGCGGCTCGGCGCCGGGCTGATGGTGCTGGTGGTGGGCGGCGTGCTGGGGGTGTACTGGCGGCGCGAATACCGGCGGCGCGGGGTGGCCCCAGGCAGCGGTGGCATCGCCGGGGAGGCCCTATGAGCACGCACCTGGCATGGGCTACCGCAACCCCCGCAGTGCTGCTCGGAGACGGTTCGTTCTGGCTCCCGCCTCCGGACAGTTCCATCGCCCCGGCGGTGGATCGCGTCTTCTACCTGACGTTGTGGATCTGCGCGTTCTTTTTCGTCCTGGTCATCGCGTCGATGGCGTACTTCACCATCGCGTATCGGCGGCGGCCAGGGCACAGCGCGCAGAAGACGGCCACGCACAGCAATGTGCTCGAGATCACCTGGACGGTCATCCCGATGATCATCGTGGCGTACATATTCTATGCCGGTTTCGCCGCGTACATGGACATGACGACCGCCCCGCAGAACGCGTATGAGATCCTGGTCAAGGCGCGCAAATGGGACTGGTTCTTCACCTACCCCAACGGCCACGTTGACAGCGATCTGCATGTGCCGGTGAACGAGCCGGTGAAGCTGATCATGTCGTCGGACGACGTGATTCACAGCCTGTCGATTCCAGACTTCCGGGTGAAGATGGACTGCGTGCCGGGCCGCTTCACCTATGCCTGGTTTCAGGGGACCCGGCCGGGCACGTACGATCTGCTGTGCGCCGAGTACTGTGGTGACAGCCATTACAACATGCTGGCGAAAGTTGTCGTGCACGAGCCGGGGGAGTTCTCGGCGTGGCTGGAGAACGCGGCGAACTACTTCATGACACTTCCGCCGCCCGAGGCGGGCAAGGTGCTCTTCACGCGGCGCTGCAACCAGTGCCATTCGGATGACGGGACGGCCAAGACCGGCCCCACGCTGAAGGGCATTTTCGGCCAGACCCATCAGATGCGGGACGGCAGTTCGGTCGCCGTGGATGAGAACTACCTGCGCGAGTCGATCATCGATCCGCAGGCCAGGATCCGGGACGGGTATCCCCCCGCCATGCCGACGTTCAAAGGCATGCTGGACGATGACCAGATACGGTTTCTGATTGAGTACATCAAGACGCTTGAGTAGCCGCACTGCCGGTCCGGTCGCAGACAATTCCTCTCGCCGTGAGTTTGAATACCGCCGATGGCAACAACTGCACAACCCTGGGATGCGGCCGGTGTGCCGCCGGCCGCTGGAGACAACTATCTGACCCACTCCCGCGGGTTTGCGTCGTGGGCGTTCACCCTCGACCACAAGCGTGTGGGGATCATGTTCCTGGCATCGGTCGGGGCCTGCTTGTATCTGGGCGCCTTCTTCGCCCTGTTGATTCGCACTGAGTTGGCGCAGCCCGGCCCGACGATCATGAACGAAACGACGGCCCGGATCGTGTCGACGTTGAGTGTCACGGAGCAGCAGATCACGCCGCAGCAGATGTACAACCGGGCCTTCACGCTGCACGGCGCGATCATGATCTTCCTGTTCGTGATCCCGGCCATCCCCTCGGCGCTGGGCAATTTCATCCTGCCCCTGCAGCTGGGCGCCAAGGACGTGGCCTTTCCGCGTCTGAACCTGTTCAGCTACCACCTATTCTTCTTCGGGGCCCTGTTTTTCGTGTTGACCCTGCTGTTGGGCGGCATCGACACCGGCTGGACGTTCTATGCGCCGTACAGCGTCGAGAGCGCGACGGCCGTCTCCACCGCTGTCACCGGCGCATTTCTGCTGGGGTTCGGTTCGATCTTCACCGGTCTCAACTTCCTGGTCACCGTGCACACCTTGCGCCGCCCCGGTCTGACCTGGTTCAAGATGCCACTGATGGTCTGGTCGCTGTATGCCACGGCCATCATCCAGCTGCTGGCCACCCCCGTGCTGGCCATCACGCTGGTGCTGCTGCTGGTGGAACGCATCTTCGGCGTCGGCATCTTCGATCCGGCTCTGGGGGGCAGCCCGATCCTGTTCCAGCATTTCTTCTGGTTCTACTCGCACCCGGCCGTGTACATCATGATCCTGCCGGCGATGGGGATCATCAGCGAAGTGATTTCGGTCCACAGCCACAAACACATTTTCGGCTATCGCTTTATCGCCTACAGCAGCGTGGCCATCGCGCTGCTGGGCTTCCTGGTCTGGGGGCACCACATGTTTGTCAGCGGCCAGTCGGCGTTGGCCGGGGTGATCTTCAGCGCGCTGACCTTCAGCGTGGCGATCCCGTCGGCGATCAAGGTGTTCAACTGGGTCGCCACCCTGTACAAGGGCTCCATCTCGCTGACCACCCCCATGCTGTATGCATTGATCTTCATCTTCCTGTTTGGCATCGGCGGACTCACCGGGCTGTTCCTCGGCGCCTTGGCCATCAATGTCCACGTCCACGACACCGCGTTCGTGGTGGCGCACTTTCATTACCAGATGGTCGGGGGCGGGGTGATTGCATTCATCTGCGGCCTGCACCACTGGTGGCCGAAGATGACTGGCCGGATGTACAACGAGACGGCGGGGCGCATCGTGGCAGTCATGATCTTCGTGGGCTTCAATCTGACGTACTTCCCCCAGTTCATCATCGGCAGCCACGGCATGCCGCGCCGCTACTTCGACTACTCCGCCTTGCTCGACCAGATCCCCCACCTCACGCTCCACCAGATGATCTCCACGATCGGTGGCTACCTGTTCGTGTCCGGTCTGGTCGCCATCCCCATCTACCTGCTGCTCTCGCTCAAACGCGGGCGTCCCGCGCCGGCCAACCCCTGGGGCGGCGCCACCATGGAATGGCAGACGAGCTCTCCTCCGCCGTGGGACAATTTCCAGCAGCCACCGGAGGTGGCCGATCCGTACGATTTCGACCCCCTGATGTACGACGAAGAGACGCAGGGATATGTGACTGCCCCATGACTGCTGCCAAGCCCGCCAGCTCCGAACCGGCCGGCTCCGCGGATCATCCTCCCTGGCTGGCCCACCACTTCGACACCCCGGCCCAGCAGTTCCATTCCGCCAAACTGGGCATGTGGGTGTTTCTGCTGACGGAAGTGCTGTTCTTCAGCGGACTGTTCTGCGCGTATGCCGTCTATCGGCGCAATCATCCCGACCTGTTTGTCGACGGCCATCATTTCCTCAATACGGTGCTCGGCGCGGTCAACACGGCGGTGCTGTTGTTGAGCAGTTTCACGATGGCCTGGGGCGTGCGTTGCGCCCAGCTGGGCAAGACGCGTGGGCTGATCACCTGCCTGGCCGCCACGCTGTTGTGCGCCGGCGTATTCCTGGGGATCAAGTACGCCGAGTACAAGGTGAAATGGGACCACCAGATGGTGCCCGGCCAGGCCCGGATCGCGGCGTTCTTTGGCGTGGAGTCAGAGCCGTCCGCAGCGCGGGTGCCGGGCGAGCCACCGCCGCGCGGGTTCCATCCGCACAAGGAGTACCTGGAAGAGACGCTGCGGGATGCCGATCAGGAGGCCGGTGTACGTGTGCCGTCCGAGACACTCTACAGGACGCAGCTGGATGAGCGGATCGCCCGGTTGGGGACGTTCTTCGGCATCTACTTCTGCCTGACCGGGTTGCATGCAATCCACGTGATCTGCGGCATCATCGCCATCGCCTGGCTGCTCGTGCGTACGGTGAAGGGGCACTTCAGCGCCGAGCATTACAGCGCCGTCGACTGTGTCGGGCTCTACTGGCACCTGGTCGACTTGATCTGGATCTACCTGTTTCCCCTGCTGTATCTCATTCACTAGCGGTCGCAACCCGGAAGCACCTACTCGAGACGAACCCGGTTGGAAGTCGGTCATGGCACACGCTCACAACTCCACTCCCGCTCCCCCGATCGCCGCGCCCCACAAAGACGAGGCCCACGAAGACGAGGTTCACGAAGACGAGGTTCACATCGTACCGTTGCGTGTGCTGCTGGCCGTCTTCGTCGCCCTGCTGGCACTCACCTACGTGACGGTCACTGCCCGGTACATCGATCTCGGCAGCCTCAACATCTGGATCGCGCTGGGGATCGCCACCGTCAAAGGTGCGTTGGTGGTGCTGTATTTCATGCACTTGCGGTACGACAGCCCCTTCAACGCGGTGATCTTCCTCACCGCGCTCGTCTTCATGTTCCTCTTCCTCGGCATCACGATCCTGGACACGATCCAGTTTCAGCCGGACATCGACGAGATGATGCTGCAATAGCGTGCAGCGCGGGGCGGCGTTACAGGCCGGCCCAGAGCGCGGCAAGCACGATTGGCAGGTAGAGAAACGACGCCCGCAGCAGTGCCCGGGCGCGCGAGTCGGTCCGTTGACTGCAGAACCGCGTGGCCAGCACCAGGTAGACGAGCCCGCACGCCAACGCCGTCGCGCCAAACCAGCTGCCGGCGCGCTGCATCACCACCGGCAGAATGCTCACCGGCAACAAGGCCGCGGCACCGGCGACCGCCAACGCGCCCGGCCAGCGGCCGGTCGGGTCCGCGACCGCGATGACCTGCAGTCCGGCGCGGGAGTACTGGTCGCGGTAGATCCACGCGATCGCGGCCGCATGGGGAAACTGCCAGCAGAACACGATCCCGAAGAGCGCCAGGGACATGGCGCCCCACGTGGCCCCCGCCACGGCGGCGCCGATGAGCATGGGGGTGGCACCCGCCACCGCTCCTACCGGCAGCTGCCAGGCCGTCCGCGACTTGAGTGGCGTATAGCACGCGGCGTAGAACAGCCAGTTGACGCCAGCCACCAGGGCCACGCGACCATTCGACCAGACCGCCAGGTACAGCAGGCCCGCGACCGATATCAGGACGCTGAACAGCAGCGCGCGGCCCGACGAGACGCGACCTGTGGGAATCGGGCGGCCCTGCGTGCGCGCCATCAGCGCATCGGATCGCTGCTCGTACCACTGGTTCATCGCGATCGATCCGGACGTGATCAGCGCCGTCCCCACCAGCGCGGTGAGGAGCTGCTGCCAGGCAGGAGGCGTCGCGCCGCTCGTCCAGGCCGCCGCGGCCACGGCGAAGAGGACCATCGCCACGATGCGCGGGCGCGTCAGCTGTACGTACTTGCCCATCAGTGCGCTGCCCATGTTGAAACCAAGAAAGACGGACACGGCGTCCCTGCAGGAGAACACTGGCATGGTAATAGAACGGGGCGGCAAACGACAGGCGACCGGCAGCAGACGGCCGGAGATAACGGTCTTACCCGATGCGCGCCGCAAGGCGGCCGGCCTCTGTCAACACCGCCACCTCCGTCTCCGCCTGACTGTGACTCGTCCGCACACACGCCAGCGCCACGCTTCGCGATTCGCTCGGGACTCCTGCAGCCGATGTAATCACACCGACCGGCCGCCCCTCTCCAGAAACCACCGCCGCCCCCGGCTCAGGTACGACCGCCGAGCTGATACGCACCGGGCAGAGCTCGCGATTGATGTGCCCGACGGAGTCGATCCGGGCGATGGGCTCCTGCCCCAGATAACAGCCCTTGCGGAACGAGATCGCCTGCTGCGTACGATTGGCCTCCTGTGCCAGGTTGTCGGCGCTCAGATCCAGACCGTACAGAGGAAAGCGGGCTTCGATCCGCGCGGCGTGGAACGCCTCCGCGCCCACCGGTGTCGCACCTGCCGACACCAGTTCGTCCCACACGTCGGCTAACACCGTCCGATCAACCGACAGCAGGTGACCCGGCATGCCCAGCAGATCCAGTCGGCGTACGACGCACGGCCGGCCGGCGAGTTCGCACGCCGCGTGCTGCAGCAGCTCTAGCGCAGCGGCCGCCGGCATCCATGGCGCCAGCATCTCTGCGCTGCGGGGCCCCGTCAGCAACAACTGGCCAAGCTGCGCAGTCCGCACCTGAAACTGCACATCCTCGTGGAACACATAACGCTCGAAGTGGCTCACCAGCGGGGCATCTTCGCCGGGTCCAGCTTCAATCCACACCGACACGTCCGTGGCGAACACGAACAGGTGCGCGAGAATCCGCCCCTGGACGTTCGCGACGAACGCTTCGCATCCGTCACCGGCCGCGAGTCGTTTGATGTCATTCGTGCAGAAGTTGTGCAGGAACGAGCGTGCATCTCTGCCGGCCAGCTCGATCTGCCGGCGGTCACTGACGTCCAGCAGAGCGACGCCCGTGCGGACCGCCTGGTACTCGGCCGTCGCGTCGCCGAAGTGCAGCACACGCGGGCAGCAGAAGCGGTACGATCGCGGCGCACCGGCGACCCGCTCCACCAGCACGCCCCCCAGGGCCTGTTGTCGGTCGAGCAGTGCGGATGTAGACATGGCAGGCTCCAGTTGATGGGCGCGGGTGATCCATCCGGTGGCGGAGTGCGCCGTCGCCCTGCGATGGCGCGTCACCGGGCATGCGTGCAGGCCAACGCGTCTATCATGCTCGCCCGGACTGCTCGCTACGTGGGACTAGGTGCGAGGGGCGTCGACCGCCTGCCGCCTCACTCTTCCCGGTCCTTCAGCTTGTCGCGGAACAGCTGATTGAACTTCTTGAGTTTCGGGCTGATGTACTGGCGGCAGTACGGCTGCCGGCGGTTGAGGGAGAAGTAGTCCTGGTGGTAATCCTCAGCCGCGTAGAAGCTGGTCAGGGGGGTAATCTCGGTAACGATCGGCCTCGGGAAGGTCCGGGAATCGTCCAACTGCTGCTTGTACGCCTCGGCCACCTGTTTCTGTTGTGCGTTGTGGTAGAACACGACGGAACGATACTGGGTGCCGAAGTCGGGTCCCTGCTGATTGAGTGTCGTGGGGTCGTGGGTCTTCCAGAAAATCTCGAGCAGGTCGGCGTAGCTGATCGTGGCCGGGTCAAAGGTGACCTGGACCACTTCCGCGTGTCCGGTCTGGCCGCTGCACACCTGCCGATACGTGGGGTGCTCGGCGGTGCCGCCCGCGTAACCCGAGACGACCTTGGTGACCCCCTTGACCCGTTCGAACACCGCCTCCGTGCACCAGAAACAACCGGCTCCGAACGTGGCCAGTTCCAGCTTCTCGGACTGGGTCGGTTCGCCATCGTCGCGGGACGGCTGCCGCTGGCGGGGCGCGTCGTCCCCCGGCGCCGCAGCGCCCGGCAGGCAGAGGTACACGGTGGCGAGCAACGACATTCGCATCAGGTGGTGGGACAGTACAGGTGTCATGACCAGTCTCCGGTCTGTGGCAGTTGCCCGCGGAGCAACGGCTCCCTACGTTATTTCTAACCGGAGGCGGCAAGTTGGCAAGCGGCAGTGCCCTGCAGTAAGATGCTATAGTTAAGAGCCGATCGCCCGTTTCCAGGAGCAAGTGCGAGGGTATCACGATGAGCCAAGCAAAGAACCAGCCGGAGCCGTCAACCGCGCGTCAGGGAACCCCTCTCTGGTTGATGCCGCTGAAGATTCTTGTCTGGCCTTTTGTGGCGGTCGGTCGCTACTGCTACGAACACTGGATTTCGTATCTCATCGGTCGCGTGCTGCGGGACGAGGACCGCGTGTACAGCATCAAGTTCATCTGGTACGGGGACTCGGTGTATCTGCATCCTCTGGTGTGGGGCAGTCTGGTGCTGTTTTTTGTCACGAAGAGCGAGGTGTTCACGCCGGGGTGGCCCCTGTTCGTATGGTTCGTCCTGCTGGCCACCTGTTTTCTGACAGTCATCTACAACTTCGACATCATCAAAGCGGCGGTGCTGCTGGTGTGCGTCGTGGCGGTGTTCAGTCTGGCGTACATTGCCAACGCCCAGTGGGAGTGGAATCCGCTGCGGGGGCTGGCGCAGCACATCGAGCATCTGGAACCGACGGTCACCCCCGGCTTCTACGTCGTCGTGGCGTACGTGTTTGCGGCCCTGATCTGCGTCGAGGTCCTGTGGGCGTGGCTGTTCAACCGGGTCGAGATTGACGAGTCGTACGTCTACGAGCATCGCTGCCTGAAGAGCACGTCGCGTGAACCGATCTTTGCGCGGGGATTGACCCGCGAAACCAAGGACTTGCTGGAGCTGCTGATTCTGGGCGCGGCGGACATCAAGCATCGCACGCGGACCGGCCAGAAGACGTTCAAGAACGTGCCAGCCGCTTCGCTCGGCCTCGGCCGAGCCCTCGATTCGCTGCTGGATTTCCGGCGGCCCGGTGAGATCGAGCTGGAACGGCGGAAGCGGGGAGACACATCGGTCTCCGAGATCGAGAAGGCACCGCCGGACACCATCGACAAATCGGAAGGCCGTACCAACGACCTGTGACCGCGATGCCAGAGACCCTCCGTGGAACCGTGGAGCGGGTGACGTTCTTCAACCCGGACAACGGGTTTGCCGTGCTTAAGGTCAACGTGGCGGGCCGCCGCGAACTGGCCACCGTCGTGGGCACGATCAGCCTGGTCACCGCGGGCGAATACGTGGAGGCGTCCGGCCAGTGGACGGTGGATCGGGACCATGGCCCCCAGTTCCAGGCCAGCGAGCTGCAGGCGACGCATCCGTCGTCGGCCGAAGGCATCGAGCGGTATCTCAGTTCCGGGGCAGTACGCGGCATCGGTCCCCACCTGGCCGCCAAGATCGTCGAGATCTACAAGGACCGGGCGCTGGAGATCATTGACCGCAGCCCCGATGTGCTGCTGCACATTCGCGGTATCGGGAAGCAGCGGCTGGCGCGCATCCGTGACAGCTGGCAGCAGCAGAAGGAAGTCCGGCAGATCATGCTGTTCCTGCACGAGCTGGGCATCGGCTCGGGAAGCCGCGCGGTCCGCATCTACAAGACCTACGGCCGGGACGCCATCGCGACAATCCGCGCCAACCCCTACCAGCTGGCTGACGACGTCCGCGGCATCGGATTCAAGACGGCCGATCAGCTGGCCAGCCGTCTGGGTATCGACCCGCACTCCCCGGCACGCGCACGCGCGGCGGTGCGGTACGCCCTGCAGCAACTGAGCCAGGAAGGGCATTGCGGATATCCGGAACAGGGGGTCCTCGACAAGACGCAGCAACTGGTCGGCATCGACCTGGCGCTGCTGCAGGACGCCGCCGAGTCGGAACTGGCGGCCGGTCACCTGGTCCGCGAGGCGGTGCCGGACGGGAACTGGTTGTACTTGGCCGAGCTGCACCGGGCCGAGACCGGCTTGGCGCAGCACATCCGCCGGCTGCTGCGCAACGCCGCGCACCCGCTACCCAAGGCCAACCTGGAAACAGCGCTCGACTGGGTCCAGCAGCGGCTGGACATCGCGCTGGCTGCCGGCCAGCGCGAGGCGGTGCGGCTGGTGTGCCGCCAGAGTGTGGTGGTGATCACAGGCGGTCCGGGTGTCGGCAAGACGACTCTGGTCCGGAGTATCCTCGAGATCTTCGCCGCCAAGAAGCTGCAGTGCGTGCTCGCAGCGCCGACCGGGCGGGCCGCCAAACGGCTGGCCGAGACCACCGGACGCACTGCCAAGACCATCCATCGCCTGCTCGAATTCGATCCGGCCACGGGGGACTTCAAACGCAACCAGCAGCAGCCGCTCAAGGGTGACTTGTTCGTACTCGATGAGGTCTCGATGGTCGATGTGTTCCTGGCGTACCAGTTCCTGCGCGCTGTGCCGGACGGAGCCTGCCTGGTGCTGGTCGGCGACGTCGACCAGCTGCCCTCGGTGGGTCCGGGCCGGGTGCTGGCCGACCTGATCGCGTCCCGCGTGCTCCCCGTGGCGCGGCTGACCGAGGTGTTCCGCCAGGCGGCTCAGAGCCGGATTGTCACATCGGCCTACAGCATCAACGCGGGGCAGCTGCCCGATCTGACCCGCTCCCCGGACCTCACAGATTTCTACTTTCACGCCGCGGAAGAACCGGAAGCGATTCAGCGCACGATCGTCCGCCTGGTCCGCGAACGGATTCCCGACCGGTTTGGGCTGAACCCGCTCACGGACATCCAGGTGCTGGCCCCCATGAACCGTTCGATACTGGGCGCGCGCCATCTCAATCAGGTGCTGCAGGACGCGCTCAACCCGCCCGACGACAAGCCGGAGGTACAGCGGTACGGCTGGACGTTCCGGCAGGGGGACCGCGTGATCCAGACCGAGAACAACTACAACCGGGATGTGTTCAACGGCGACCTGGGGATCGTGACGAAGATCAACCGCATTGACCAGGAGCTGACGGTCGATTTCGACGGCACCTCCGTGTGTTACGATTTCGCCGATCTGGTCGAGCTGGCGCTGGCGTACGTCCTGTCGATCCACAAGAGCCAGGGCTCCGAGTATCCGTGCGTCGTCATCCCCCTGCACACGCAGCACTACATGATGTTGCAGCGCAACCTGCTCTACACAGCGGTGACGCGTGGCAAGCGGCTGGTGATCCTGGTGGGCTCCCAGCGCGCTCTGCGCATAGCAGTCTCCCGCCAGGACACGCACAAGCGTTACACGCTCCTGGAGCAGCGTCTCCGGCAGGCATGAGGGCCGGGGCCGATCCGCCGGCCGGGCCGGGGGCCGGGCAAGGGGGAGCGTCAGCTACTGCGTGCGCTGGATCACCTGGCCCACGGCGCGCGGACCGGGGAAGCAGGCCAGCAGATAGGTGTTGCGGCCGTCGGCGATGTCGACGGCGGTGGACGGGCCCGCGACCGATACGCGGCTGGTGAGCAGCGGCAGGAGCTGGACGTCGTGGCGTCCGGCGGGCAGTTCCACGCGGACGACCTGGATGTCGCGCGGCAGCAGTCCCCAGCAGCGTGTGTCGGCCGCCTCGGTCGCTTCCCACGCCACGCCCACTGCGCTCAGCGCCAGATCGGCCCAGGGTTCGCTGGCTTCGACGACGTTCTTGGTGGCGTAGATGGCCGCCTTCTTGACCGCGCGGCGCACCACGGCGCGCGCGACGGCCTTGGGCAATTCAATCTCCTCCTGGCGCAGAGCCAGCTCGGCGACGTCACAGATCGTCTCGGTGCGGCCCCGCGTCTGGTTGTCGACGACCACGGTGAGGGCGTCGACCTCGCGCGGCGGCACGAAGACGCGGGGGACCTTGATCGGCGCCAACGTGGGAGTCACATCATAGCGGCTGGTGGCCGACAGGATGCGATCGGCGATGAGCAGCGCTGCGGTGCTGGGGATCTCCAGCGTTTCCTGCTTGCTCGGCCCGCGATTGACCAGTGCGAAGACGTACAGCACGCCGTGTCCTGGCCGGCTGTGCACGCCACTTTGCGCCCGGGCCAGGTCCGCGGCCCCGGCCTGGAAGCCGGGTTGCCAGCTGACGACTTGATGATAGGCGCGCGAGGCATCATCGTAGTTGGCGAACGTCGCTTCCCGCATCACGCCGCGCAGGTAGGGGGCAATGGCCAGGGGAGCGTAGGCGTCGGCCGCCTGTTCCTTCTCCTCGTCTTCCACCTGCTGCAGCAGCTCCGCCTGCTTGGCATTGATCTGCAGGCTGTATGCCTCCGCGTCCTGCCCGTCGTGCAACAGATTCGCAAGTGCCAGGAACACGCGGGCCAGGACCCGTTCGTAGTTCTCCCCCGCATACGCCAGCCGCTGGTCGTCCGTCAGCATGCTGAGGCCCGATTCCACCGCATCCGCCTGCTCGTACGCGTCCAGATTGTCGCGGACCCCGCGCAGCGTCTGCTCCGCCTCCGCCGGTCGGCCGTCGAGCAGCTGGACCATCGCCAGGTCCATGGCGGCCGCATCGGCATCACCCGGATGCCGGGCCATGTACGTGGCCAGTGCCTCAGCCGCCGTGTCCAGCTGGCCCTGATAGAACTGCTCATGGGCCGGCCGGATGCGCTGGGCGTAGGTCGAGCACCCGGCTGTGGCGAGGATCCCCAGCAGGCAGAGTCCTGCCCATGCCAGCCGTGACGTGAGATTGGCGTGTTCCATAGCCGGTCGTCACATACCGTTCAACTCAGGCTCTTCAGCGGGTTGTAGTGGAGGAACTTCCCCGCCCGCGTCTTGTGGTATCCCTTGCTGATCTCGGCCGACTGCTTGTCGTAGGCACCGGTCTGCACGTTGACCATCTCGAGCGTCAACAGGTAGTCGCGCTGCTCGGCTGCGTTCCTGACGGTTGTCCCGGACGTGATCGTGGCGTACAGCAGGAAGTGCAGCGGCTGCCCCTGCTGTTCCAGCACGCCGGCGAACATCCGCATGTTTTCCGGGATGAGGAGCGCGTCGGGCCGAAGACGCGTCTCGCGCAGCGCCGCGTCCATCACTCGCCGGCTGATCGGCTGAAACACCTGCGACTGAACCAGCAGCGTGTCGATCTGCTGGTAGATCTGATCCTTGAAGTCCCCCAACTCTTCGATACTCTTGTTCTCCACACCCACAAAGCAGATCGAGCGGGGGGCCGGCAGCTCCTCAGCACCCTGATACGTCACCTCCTGGTAGACCGTGCAGTTCCGCTCCAGCAGCTTGGCCACCGCCTCTTCCACCAGCGGGTTGAACACCTCGGCACCGGCCGCGTGGCTGCCCACCAGATCAGGTTGATCCCCCTGAATGACGTGCCCGAACTGATGCCCTCGACACCCGGCCAGCAGCCCTGCGCAGGTCGAACCGGCCAGACTGCCCACGAACGAAAGAAAGGTGCGCCGATCCATCATTAACCCACCATGTGGAATATTCGTCACAACTGTCACAGCCCCACCGTTCCGACATCGGCAGGCGCAAATGCTGTGAATGAGCAAAACTGGCACGCTTCCACTCGCGTCCTCGCCGCCCGCCGGCCGCCGCCCCGCAAACTCGACCACCGCCTCCCAGAACCCCGGGCGCCGGCCGCCGCCCGCCGCGACTGCCACTCATCGCAGCCGGCAGACCTGCCGTATCCGCACCAACTTGCCACGCACCGGGCGGCTGAACCGCCCGCTCCAGAGCCGGTATAATGCCGGGCAGTCGTCCCGTATCCACCCGTTGTTTGCCAAGGTGATCAGCCGTGCGTGACATCCTGCGATTCCTCTGCCTGCCCGGCGCGTTGTTGTGCGTCGTGGCGTCTGTCCGTGCCGCCGGCGCGGACCAGCCGGATTGGGAAAACGAACGGGTATTCGCCCGCCACACGGAGCAACCCCGCGCGGCGGCGCTGCCCTATCCGACCGACCAGGCAGCGATCGCCGGCCAGCGTGCTGCGAATCCCTGGTTCCATTCCCTCAACGGGCCCTGGAAGTTCCACTGGTCGCCGGATCCCGATCATCGCCCGGTGACCTTCGCGGCAGTGGAGTACGATGTGACGTCGTGGCGTGAAGTGACAGTGCCGGGCAACTGGCAACTGCAAGGTTACGGCGTGCCACTGTATTCGAACATCCCGTACCCGTTCCAGCCCGACCCGCCGCGGGTGACCAGCGAGCCTCCGCAGCACTTCACGACGTATGCGCAGCGCAATCCGGTGGGGAGTTATCGCCGCACGTTCGAACTGCCGGCCGGATGGCAGGGACGGCAGGTGTTCCTGCAGTTTGAAGGAGTGGATTCGGCCTTCTACGTGTGGATCAACGGCCAGTGTGTCGGTTACAGCGAGGACAGTCGCACTCCGGCGGTGTTCAATGTCACGAAGTGCGTGCAGGCAGGGGAGAACGTCATCGCTGTGGAAGTGTACCGGTACTCGGACGGCAGCTACCTGGAGGATCAGGATTACTGGCGACTGAGCGGCATTTTCCGGGACGTGTACCTGTGGTCCACCGCCGATCAGCACATGCGCGACTTCTTCGTGCACGCGGAGCTCGACAATCAGTATCGCGACGCGTCACTGGCGCTGGACATCGCTCTCACCAACTACGCATCGGCCGCCGCGGACTGCAGCATCCGCCTGCAGTTACTGGACCCGCACGACCAGGTGGTCGTGGACACGCGTCACACGGTCCAATTGGAGGCCGGCAGCGAGTTGCCGGTGCGTCTGCCGCCGGTCGCCCTGGCGCATCCGGCCCCATGGACGGCGGAGACACCCACCCTGTATACACTGGTGCTGACGCTCTGCGACGCACCGGGAAACACCATCGAAGCCATCAGCCACAAAGTGGGTTTCCGCAAGGTGGAGATCCGCGACGGCCAGCTGTTTGTCAATGGCCAGCCGGTGCTGTTGAAGGGTGTCAACCGCCACGAGCACGATCCGGTGACCGGGCACACCATCTCGCTCGAGTCGATGATCCGCGACATTCGCTTGATGAAGCAGTTCAACATCAACGCCGTGCGCACGTGCCACTACCCCAACGACCCGGCCTGGTACCGGTTGTGCGACGAGTACGGTCTGTATGTGATCGATGAGGCCAACATCGAGTCGCATGGCATGGGCTATGGCGCCGCATCGCTGGCCAAGGACCCCAGCTGGAAGGAGGCACATCTGGACCGCGTGCGGCGGATGGTGGAGCGGGACAAGAACCACGCGTCCATCATCATCTGGTCGTTGGGGAACGAGGCCGGCAATGGGGAGAATTTCCAGGCGTGTTACGAGTGGGTCAAGCAGCGCGACCCGTCGCGCCCCGTACAGTACGAGCGTGCGGAGCTGGAGGCAAACACCGACATCTACTGCCCGATGTACCCGCCGATCGAGCATCTTGTGGAGTATGCCAGCGTGCCTCAGTCCCGCCCGCTGATCATGTGCGAATACGCCCACGCGATGGGCAACAGCGTGGGAAATCTCCAGGACTACTGGGACGCCATCGAGAGCCGCGCACAGTTGCAGGGTGGCTTCATCTGGGACTGGGTGGATCAGGGGCTCGAGCGCGACCTGGCAGAGGTCGACCCGGCCCTGACTGCGGCAGGCCGCGGCCGGACGTATTACGCGTACGGAGGGGACTTCGGCGACCAGCCAAACGACGGGAACTTCTGCTGCAACGGCTTGCTGGCGCCGGACCGCACACCGCACCCGCATGCGTACGAGGTGCAGAAGGTCTACCAGTCGATCACCGTCAAACCGGTCGATCTGGCCGCGGGCAAGATCCGGATCCACAACCAGTACTTCTTCCTCAACCTGCGGGAATTCCAGGCCGCGTGGGTCCTGCGCTGCGATGGAAACGAGGTGGCGGCAGGCCAGCTCGGCCGCCTGGATATCCCCCCGCTTGCAGACCAGGAGGTCACGATCGCGGAGCTGCGCGACCGGGCAAAGTCTCCGGACGGCCGGACCGGCGAAGAGCTGCTGACCGTCTACTTCACATTGCCCGAGCGCACGCTCTGGGGCGATGCGGGACACCGTGTCGCCTGGGAGCAGTTGCCCGTGCCCGGCTCCGCTCCCGGCGCCGCAGCGCCGCTGGCTGACGGCGGCGACTTGACACTGACCGACGAGGGCCAACAGCTGATCGTGGCGGGCCCGGCGTTCCGGGTCAGCGTGAGTCGTGCCACGGGGGCTCTGACCTCCTATCGCGTGGGTGACCGGGAACTGCTCGCCGCGCCGCTGGAACCGAATTTCTGGAAGGTCCCCAACGACAACCAGTATCGCAGCCAGTACCTGGACACAGTACGCCCCTGGCGCGACGCGGCGAAAGACCGGCAGGTGACAGGGGTGTCTGTAGAGACATCTGACAAGCGACGAATCGGCATTCACGTCCAGATGGTGCTGCCCGTCGCTGACACGCAATACACCGTCAGCTACGGTGTGCGCGCCGACGGCAGTGTCGAGGTGGCCTGCCGGTACCGCCCGGATCAAGCGGACGTGCCGCTCCTCCCCAAATTCGGCATGACGGCCTCCATCCCCGGTTCGCTGCAGCACGTCACCTGGTACGGCCGCGGACCGCACGAGACTTATTGGGATCGCAAGACGGGGGGCGAGGTCGCGATCCATCGGCTCACCGTCGAACAGATGATTCATCCGTATGTCCGCGCCCAGGACAATGCCAACCGCACCGACGTGCGCTGGTTCACGCTGACCGACGACGCGGGACGCGGTTTGCGGATCACCAGTGCAGGGGCACCGCTGTGTTTCGCCACTTGGCCGTATTCGCTGCAGGATCTGGAACAGGCAACGCACGACTACCAGCTCCCTCGGCGCGACACGATCGTGTTGAATATCGACCACTTGCTGCACGGCGTCGGCGGCGATAACAGCTGGGGCGCTCTCACCCATCCACAGTACACGTGGCCGGGCCACAAGCCGTGCGAGTACGCATTCATCCTCTCCCCGGTGCAGTAGTCCCCAGGAGCGAGGTGCACGTTCAGCACGGATCACCCGTCTGCTCTGGACGGGCCATCATCTCAACCACCTTGCGCGTCATGCGCGCGGAACGCAGGCCGATCGG
>DAISIS010000007.1:0-29950 GCA_036821925.1 Pirellulaceae bacterium | reverse complement strand
CGCCGCTTCGTTTGTGTTTGGTGACGACTCGTTCCTCATCGTCGAAGCCGGTTATAGCAAGCACCGGGAGCGGGATGTGGTCCCGTTGCACCCCGATCTCGTTCCGCTGGTCCGAGAGTGGATCAGTCATCTCCATAATGGGGACCCGTTGTTCTATCTGCTGGAGCAACGGAAGACGGCCAAGATGCTACAAGCGGATCTGGAGGCCGCAGGCATTCCCTATCAGGATGCTAATGGGTTATACGCCGACTTCCATTCTCTGCGGCACAGCTTCATTACGGGGGCCTGGGAATCCGGGGAAACCCCGGAGGTGGTGATGGCTTTGGCCAGGCATCGGAGCCTGGCGATGACGATGCGGTACACGCATGTTGACAGGTCAGCTCAGGTGCGGGCCGTCAAAGCGATGCCGTCCCCCCTGAGAAGTGATTGCCCGCTGTAGGGGTTGGACAGCATTTCACGCTGTCCACCCTGTGTCGATTTTGGTCACGACGTGCGTTTGACCCCGGAAAAGAAAGTACGCCCGGCAGGATTCGAACCTGCAACCCTCGGTTCCGAAGACCGATGCGCTATCCAATTGCGCCACGGGCGCTCCGCAGGCTGCCAATTCTAGGGATTGGGCGGGCACTTGACAACTCGGCAGGGGCGTCCGGTCGGCCGTTAACGCCGTGTTTCGGGGCCTGGCGCTTGACCCGGAATCAACCGGGATGCTATAAGCGCATGAGGGCGTGCATTCTGCGCGCCCCGGTCTCATGCTACAGTCCAGTGCTACGGTCTCCTGTAAACGAATCTGGCGGTTTTCGATGCCGTTGGTCACGCTACGAGTACTCGACGGATCGGATCGGGGCAAAGTATTTGACAACCTCCAGCCCCCGGTGACGATTGGGCGCGAAGAAGGCAACACGATCCAGCTCGACGACGAGCGTGTGAGCCGTTTCCACGTCAAGATCCAGGAGGATCATGACCGGCTGGTCCTGACAGATCTCGAGAGCACCAACGGGACGAAAGTCAATGGCGAGTCGATCCAGCTGCGAATCCTGCGCGTGGGGGACACCGTCAGCCTGGGGCGGTCCGTGCTGTTGTTCGGGTCCCGCGACGAGATCGCCGAGCGGCTGGCGCGGCTCCGCGCGGGTCAATCCGAGGAAGAAGGGACGCTGGAGCCGGAGGCCTACGAGCGGCTGGAGCGTCAGTCGGCGCTGGACTTCGAACTCAACTGGGGCGACGACTCCAACATGCAGGCGACGCTCCACGCCCTCAAGCCCCCTGAGCTGCCCGAACGCCTCTCACCCGGGCAGTCGGCCCAGCTGGCCGAATTGCTCGAGTACATCCACATCCGGCTGCGGAACCTGATCAGCACGGCACAGCCCGCCAAGGACGACAAAGAGCGGATCACGCTCAATCTGCGCCGCTGGCAGAACCTGATCGACGTGCAATCGCGCATCGCCGAGTACCTGCGGCAGGTCGGCAATCCAGAGTGAATGTGCCGGCCGGCCAGCCGGCATCATTCGCTACCGGCAACGTAGGTGATCCCGCGCGTCGCCAGCGTGGCCACGCCCGGCCGGGAAAAAAATCTGCGCAGCATCTGGTGCACCCGGCAGTGCTTGCGATGCCCAGCCTCTGCGGGAACCTGGACAACAGCTAGCAGGGCCGATAACCTAGGCTGCTGCCCCGTTCGCGGAACTCTCCCTCTCACGATGGATCGTGTGACCCCATGAATGGCAAACCGTTTGTCCACCTCCACTGCCACAGCCACTACAGTCTCCTGGATGGTGCCGGATCCATCGATCGGCTGATCCAGCGTGCGCACGATCAGGGCATGACAGCGCTGGCCCTGACCGATCACGGCAATCTGCATGGGGCGCTGGAGTTCTACCAGAAGGCCCGCAAGGCCGGCCTCAAGCCCATCGTCGGGTACGAGGCCTACATTGCGCCGGGCAGCCGGTTCGACAAGTCGACCGGCAGCATGCGGGAGGCCAGCTACCACCTGACGCTGCTGGCCGAGAATCGGGTCGGGTTTCAGAATCTGCTGAAGCTGGCCTCCGCCGCGTACCTGGAGGGGTTCTACTTCAAACCGCGGATCGACAAGACGCTGCTGGAGGCCCATTGCGAGGGGCTGATCTGCCTGAGCGGCTGTGCGGCGAGCGAGCTGAACCGGGCGCTGCGGCAGGGGCAGGGGGTCGAGGAGGGGATGCAGGAGGCGATCCGGGTAGCCCAATGGTACCACGGCGTGTTCGGGGATCGGTACTTCATCGAGATCCAGAACAACGAGTCGGAAATCCAGCGTCTGACGCTGGACGGGTCAGTGGCGGTGGCCCACCAGCTCGGGCTGCCGCTGGTGGCCACCTGCGACACCCACTACGTGGATCGCGCGGATTCCGAAGTCCAGGACGTGCTGCTGTGCATCAACACGGGCAAATACCGGACCGACACCAGCCGCATGCGGATGGACAGCGACCAGTACTATCTGCGCAGTGCGGAGGAGATGTATCGGGCCTTTCCCGATCAGCCTGACGCGGTGGCGCGGAGCCAGGAGATTGCGGACCGGGTCGACCTGCAGTTGGAGCTGGGCAAACGCCACTTCCCGGTGTTTGACGTGCCGACAGGGCAGACGGCGGAATCGTATTTGCGCGAGCTGTGCGAGCAGGGTTTGCGTGCCCGCTACGCCGACGATCCGGAGTTCTGCCGCGATGGGCAATTGAGCAACGTGGTGCGGCAGCGGCTGGAGCGGGAGCTGGAGGTCATCAACAAGCTGGGCTTCCCCAACTACTTCCTGATCGTCTGGGATTTCGTACGTGAAGCGCGCCATCAGGGGGTGCCGGCCACGGCGCGCGGCAGCGGCGTGGGGGCGCTGGTTTGCTACGCGCTCTACCTGAGCCACGTCTGCCCGCTGCGGTTCGATCTGCTGTTCGAGCGGTTTCTTGACGAGAACCGGCTGGAGGCGCCGGACATCGACATCGACTTCTGCAAGGAGCGGCGGGCCGACATCATCCGGTACGTCAAGGACAAGTATGGCGAAGCGAACGTGGCCCAGATCGGCACCTTCGGGACCATGGCGGCGCGGGCGGCGATCAAGGATGTGGGGCGGGCCCTGGGGATTCCGCTCTCCCGCGTCAACCAGATCACGGCCATGGTGCCAGAGCAGCTGGGCATCACCCTGCCCAAGGCGTTGGAGCTGAGCACCGACCTGAAGCATGTGTATGACAACGATGGCGAGATCCGCGAGCTGCTGCAGCTGGCCATGCAGCTCGAGGGGCTAGCCCGCAATGTCGGCACCCACGCGGCCGCCGTCGTGATCGCTGACCGCCCCCTGACCGACTACGTCCCGCTCTGCCGCGTGACGGGCAAGGAAGATGTGATCACGCAGTGGTCGATGGGGGATGTCGAAGCCGCCGGCCTGCTGAAGATGGATTTCCTCGGGCTGCGCAACCTGACCATCCTCCGCACGGCCGTGAACCTGATCGAGCAGACGACCGGGCAGCGGATCGACCCACAGAAGTTCCCGCTCGACGACGCGGCGACCTTTGCGCTGCTCTGTCGCGGGGAGACGAAGGGGGTATTCCAGCTGGAAAGCGGCGGGATTCGCGACCTGCTCCAGAAGATGAAGCCCGACCATTTCCGCGACATCATCGCCACCAACGCGCTCTACCGCCCCGGGCCGCTCGAGGGCGGCATGGTCGACGACTATATCGAGGTGAAGCACGGGCGCAAGCAGCCGGAGTACAAGCACCCGGTCCTGGAAGAGATCCTGGCCGAAACGCACGGCGTGATGGTCTACCAGGAGCAGGTCATGCGGATCCTCAACCGGTTGGGCGGCATCGAGCTGGCCAGCGCCTATACCTGCATCAAAGCGATCAGCAAGAAGAAGCAGGCGATCATCGATCGCAACCGGGAGCAGTTCATTGCCGGCGCTGTCCGCAATGGCATGTCCGCCGGCGAGGCGGCCGAGATCTGGGAACTGATCACGAAGTTCGCCGGCTACGGGTTCAACAAGAGCCACTCCACCGCGTATGCGCTCATCGCGTATCAGACTGCCTACCTGAAGGCCCACTATCCGGTGGAGTTCATGGCCGCGCTGTTGTCCGGCGACATCCCGGGCCGGAACTTCGTGCGGAAGGATGCCCTGGTCGAGCACATGGAAGACTCGATGCGGATGAACATCACGGTGGTCCCCCCCGACGTGAACCGGTCGCACGTCGATTTCACCGTGGTCGACGGCAACATCCATTTCGGATTGTCGGCGGTCAAAGGATGTGGCGGCTCGGCCGCCGAGGCGATTGTCCGCGAGCGGGAGCGGGGCGGTCCGTTCCGTGATCTGTTCGACTTCAGCGAGCGCGTGGACGCGGCAGCCTGCAATCACGCCACGATCGAAACGCTGATCAAAGCCGGAGCGTTCGATTCGTTCGGCGCGCGGCGCTCACAGCTCGCCGCCGTGATCGACCGCGCGATGCAGTCCGGCGCGGCCGCGCTGGCCGATCGGCGGAGCGGCCAGCAGAGTCTGTTTGGCGACCTGGAGGAGGACCAGACGCAGGTGCCCGTCGCGCTGCCCGACATCCCGGAATGGGAGGATCGCGAGCGGCTGGCCCGGGAGAAGGAAGTGCTCGGCTTCTACCTCTCGAGCCACCCGCTGGCTGAATACGAAAAGACGCTGGCCACGTTCTGTTCCCACAACACGACCGGGCTGACCGACGTGCCGCATCGTACGGAGGTGATTCTGGGGGGCATGGTGTCGGCCATCAAAATCGCGCACGTGAAGCGGCCGCGTCCGGGGGCCACCGCCACTAAATACGCCAACTTCGACCTGGAGGACATGCACGGGGCCATCCGCTGCATCGCCTGGCCCGAGGAGTACCTCAAGTTCGGCGAGCTGATCAAACCCGATGCGATCGTGCTGGCGCGGGGGGCGGTGGACCGGCGGGGGGGCGACGAGGCCAACCTGGTGGTCAACGAACTGATCCCGCTGGATCAGCTCGATGCGCGCTACACCAGCGGCGTGGTGATCCGCGTCGATTCGCGCCTCCACGGCACCGATATCCTGCCGAAAGTCCGGGAAATCGTCCGCTGCTATCCGGGCAGCCGCGGCCTGGAACTGATGCTGTCCCTGGAAGACGGCAGCCGGGTCCACCTGAAATCCCACCGCCTGGGGCTGGAGATCGTGCCGGAACTGCGGCAGCGGGTCGAGGATCTGCTGGGGCCCGGCCACTACCAGCTGATCATCTCGCCTCCCAAGCCGTCCAACGGCAACGGCAGCCGCCACCGGCGGCCGTAGCGGGGGCACTCCGGCTGCCGCCTGGCCCCCGGGGTGGTCTTCCCCAGGTACGCCCCAGCCTTTTCCTTGAAACGTCGTCGACGGACAACTAAGATCAAAGGGGAAGAGCTTGATCTGCCAGCATCTTGTTGGGCCCGTGCTCTGTCGTGTTCCGACCGGGCTGGACCGGTCCATTGCAGGGACGGGGTGGTTGGCTGGGCAGTTTTCGATTCTCAGTTGATCCGCTCGACCGTCCGGGATCGGGTCATGCGGGATCGGGTTTAGAACACAGGTTCGTGGGCCTCGTAAATAGGTTGAACTGAACATGCGTTACGGGTGTCGTTTGCAGGCGAAATTCGCCTTGTTCGTGGCGGCAATCATGCTGACCTCGCTCGCCCCCACGGCAGTGCAGGCGCAGATAAACGGTGGCGGCGGCGGGTTCGGCGGCGGCGGGTTCGGCGGCGGCGGGTTCGGCGGTGGCGGGGGCAACGCCGGCACGAACTACCAGAACGCGGGCGTCATCGTCGACGCGCAGGGGGTCCTGCGCGTCCAACGCGTTGACGATCGGGGTGGGCTGCAGGTGAAACGGATTGTGCAGGCTGCGCTGGCGTCGCTCGATCCCAAGCTGGCCAAGTTCAGCGAACTGCGGAAGATCTCGCTCAACCGCCTGGAGCAGGCGGTGGCCAAACAGGCTGCAGACGGCCAGCCGATTCCGGACGAAATGAAGTATCTGGCCGGCTTGTTGCGTGTGCAGTACGTGTTCTTTTACCCCGAGACAGGCGACATCGTACTGGCCGGTCCAGCGGAAGGTTTTGCGGAGGACCTGGTAGGACGTGTCCGCGGCTTGAACACCGGCCGTCCGGTGCTGCAGCTGCAGGACGTGGTGACGGCGCTGCGCGCCTATCGGCCCGGGGGCGACAAGCTGAACATGATCGGCGTGTCGATTGACCCGACACCCGAGGGGCTCGAGCGTCTGCGCCAGACGCTCGCCAATATCGGCCGCACCATCCGTCCCGGCGATGACGTGCGAGTCGCGGCGACCTTGCGCGAGGCGCTCGGTCTGCAGACGGTGAGCGTACAGGGCGTGTCGCCCAAGACCCACTTCGCCCAGGTGCTGGTCGAAGCCGACTACCGCATGAAACTGATCGGCATCGGACTGGAGCAGCCCACGCGACCGGTCAAGATCCCGAGTTTCGTTTCGCGTGCGGAACCGCGGAGCGTGTCACGCAACGCGCTGCAGCGCTGGTACTTCGTCCCCGATTACAAATGCGTGCGGGTCACGCAGGACGGCCTGGCGATGGAGCTGGAGGGCTGGGGTGTGAAGCTGGTGGGCCAGTCGGAAATCGTGCAGCAGGGTGGCGTGCGGCAGCAGGCCGGCAGCGAGAGCAATGCCAGCAAGCAGTTCTGCACCGCGTTCACCGAACAGTATCCGAAGCTGGCCAACGTGGAACCGGTCTATGCGGAACTGCGGAACCTGATCGACATTGCCGTGGCCGCCGCCTTCATCCAGGACCAGGACTACTACCAGCAGGCCAACTGGGACCTCGGCGTGTTCGCCGACGAGGCGCGCTTCCCGGTGGAGACGTATGAGACGCCGAAGCAGGTGGAGTCGGCCGTGAACGTGGTCTGGAAGGGCAACGCGCTGATGACACCCATTGGCGGTGGCGTGCACGTGGAACCGCTGCAGGCGCTGCAGTCGGACAACCTCCTGCCGGACGACGAGGGGCGGGTCAGTGCCGGATACGGCAAGGTCTCGCTCCAGGATCTGCCCGCAGGACAGTGGTGGTGGGACTAGTGGCAGCCGGCAACCGGGCCGGCGTCCCGCCTGCCGTGTGCCGTGACAGGCAAGGTATTTGTCTGTTTTATTCCGAGCCTACCTGTTGATTCACCAGGACGACCCGCACGTCACAGACGTTCGTGTGGGTCGGGCCTGTCTTGATGAGCCCGCCAAGCGGCCCGAAGAAGTGGTACGCGTCGTTGCGTGCCAGGTAGTGCTGGAGGTCCAGCCCTTGCTCCACGGCGGCGTTGGCCAGGGGCGCGTCGGCCAGCGCGCCGGCCGCGTCAGTGGGACCATCCTCGCCGTCGGTGCCGCCCGAGAGGATGAGGAGGCCGTCGAGCGGGGATGTGCCGGGGCGGTGCGGCGCAGCCGCGACGAGGTCCTGCAGGGCGGCCAGCACCAGTTGCTGATTGCGGCCGCCCAGACCGCGCACCGCGGGAGGGACCAGCGTCACCGTCGGTTCCCCACCGGTGATCAGGCAATCGGGGCCCGGCGTGCGTTGCATGCTGCGGGCCATCTCGGCCAGATGCCGGCCGACCGTCTCGGCCGCTCCTTCCAGTTGCCGTGCCGCGAGCATTGCGTGCGAGTAGCCGCGTCGTTCCGCCTCCTGGCCGGCCGCGTCGACAGCCACGGCGTTGTTGCCGATCACGTGATTGGTGACGTGGCAGCCGGTCTGCGAACCCGCCGTGCCGGCCTGTGCGACTTGTGCGTGCAGGCAGTCAAAGACGGCCGCGGAGATGCCGGCTGCCCGGGCGTGAAACTGTTCCAGAATGGCCAGTGCCTCGCGCGCCGTGGTGGTGTCAGGCACGGTGGGGCCTGAGGCAATCACGTCGAGCGGGTCGCCCAGCACGTCGGAGATGATGAGGGTCACCAGGTGGCCGGCGCGGCAGGCGCGTGCCAGACGCCCTCCTTTGATGCGACTCAAGTGTTTGCGGACCGTGTTGAGTTGTTGGATGTTGGCGCCAGCGCTGCTCAGATGCTGGGTGACCGCCAGCTTGTCCTGGAGCGTGATGCTCGGCGCTGGCGCGGGGAGCAGCGCCGATCCCCCGCCCGAGAGCAGGCAGACGCACAGGTCGTCGGCCGTCAACTGCTCCACCAGTTGGAGAATCTGGGCGCAGCCGGCGACCCCGGCCGCCGTGGGCTCATTGACGCCCGCCGGTCGTGCTGCGTGGAGCGTGATGTGCGGCAGCGGGCGCACGCAGTCCGCCGGGACGTTAACCCAGCCGGTGACGTGTTTGGTTGAGAGCACGCTGCGTCCGAGCGCAGCCTCCAGACCGGCGGCCATGCCGGCCCCTGCCTTGCCGGCCCCCACGACCACGATGCGACGGAGACGGGGCAGCGACAGCTCCTCATCGGCGATATGCAGCGTTGCGCCATCGACCCGGACATGTTGGGCAACCAGCCGCGCGCTGTCGACAGCGGCCACCCCTGCCCGCCAGATGGCCAGCGCATCGGACCGCAGGTGTTGGGGGGCACGCCACAGGCTCATCGGTCGTGGTCTCGAATACGCAGCATATCCAGCCACTGCCCCTCGTACTGCACGACGAACTGCCCGAGCGCGTTCGGGTGGCTCGCGCAGCAGACGAATCCGAGGAGGAACACCCGGTCACCCACCTGCAGTTTGCCAGCGATGCTGCACCAGGGGGTGCTCTTCCCGCGATCGCCCGGCAGCGCGACATGGTTGAAGAACGATTGGGCGAAGCCCTGCGCGCTCAGCTGCGCTGGCCAGCGGCAGATCAGCGGCTGGTGGCTGGCCACCACACCGGGCAGTCCCGGCACGAGGCGGTCGAGCAGCGTCGGCAGCGCTGCCGCGGGCGGCAGCTCCCCCTGGCGACCGGCCGGAGCGATGACGACCACCGCCAGCCGCACCGGGGTCCCGTAGAACTCGAGACGCGGTCCGTGCGGCGGTGGGCCGCTGGCAGCCAGCAGCCCCACATCGATAAACGGCATCAGCTCGGGCAGGCCGCGCGTCCTGCGCCGCGCCCGCACGATGCGGACCAGGCCCAGCAGGATCAGCAGCAGCACCACGGCCGCCACGCCGGCCGCCCACCAGACCCAGGCGGGCAGGGCGGGCCGAGGCGCATCCCACGCCAGCGTGGGCTCGGCCAGGAGCATCAGCAGTCTGTGCATGTCGAGGAGCATCGCGTGCCAGTCTCAGTCATCCAACGGTGTGCGCCGCCGCGCAACGCGGGGCGCGTCGCTGTCCGCAGCCAACGGCGCGGCGCACAAACAGACGCCTGCATCGTCGCCCAAAACAGTGTGTTTGAGTAGAGGGGTTACTGCGGGATTGGCTGCCGCGGCGGGTGGGATGCCGGCCCGAGTGCCTGCTGGGCCGCGGGCTCCAGCACGTTCACCGTCACGTCGTCCAGCCAGGCCTCCCCGATGCCGGTCAGGGCGAACGTGAGCGTGACCGACTCCGCACGCGGCGCAGCGCGATACAGCGTGAACTCGCGCCAGTCCTGGGATTCGTGGATGCGTGCGGCCAGGTCAATGCCGGCCAGCGAATCGTAGACGATCAGACCATCCAGGCTGCCTTGAATCGGAGCCGGCACGCGTGCCCAGCCGTGGACCCGCAGGATCTGACCGGGCTGGACCGGTACCGGCGCACTGACGATCGCGATCGGAGGTGCTTCCACAGTCGGCGGGGCCGATGCCGAGGGCGCCGGCCAGCACTGAATGCGCAGGGCGGACCGGCCCGCATGGGGCGTGTGGAGCGACAGTTCCACCGCGGTCCGGAGTTCCGGCTGATGCCCCGCCAGATTGCGCCAGCCGCTGGATTGCAGCAGCGGCAGCTGCTCGAAATCGCCGGCCGGCAACGCATTGGGGCCCCAGATCGCCCCGCACAGACGCTGGCTCAGGGCGTGGTGATAGGGCAAGGCGAAGAACGTCACGCACAGCGGACTGGACACCGGCGTGGGAAACGCATCGGCAGCCTGCTTCCAGTCGGCATAGCGGGTGGCCGCCAACTGCTCCAGGCCGCGCTGCAGATACTCGTAAGCGCGCTCGTGCCCACCGCTCTCCGCCAGCCGTTCGAAATGCTGCAGCTCGCTGCGCGCCTGCGACAGCGATTGCCCTTCGCCGGCCGGATTGGTCAGGCTGGCGGCCGGAGCGAACGTCAGCAGCTGCTGGTGCGTCTCGACAACCGCCGCGTACAGCTGCGCGGCAATGCCGCGCGCCAGTTCGTTCCGCTCCTGCCGGGCGGCGTTGATCTGGCGGGCCAGATAATTGATGACCAGCCGATCCTGGGTCAGGACGACGGCCGACACCTCCTGCGACCCCTCGAGCGTAATGCGCATGCCGGTGCCGCGCACCTGCCGCAACCGCCGCAACCCGTCCTCCATCAGATGATAGGCCTCGTCGGTCTCGGGCACCCCCGGCACCTCCACCGTCACCGGACGCTCGTCGGCCAGACCGGCCACGTATTGCTGGTCGGCAGTGCGCCGCATGACCAACAGCAGGCGCGACCGGTCGGTCTTGAGGATGCTGGCCCGCGCCCCCGCCTCGCCCGTCGGCAACTCGACTTCATGCTGGCCGGTCGTCACCCACGGTTCGAGCAGTGCCAGTTCGAGGTTGAGCCAGTGCAGGATCTTGGCACGCAGGATGGAATGCCGGTCGGTCGCGTCGAGCCGCGACTCGGATCGGAACCACAGCCCGCGGGCACCGGAGGCGATCGCGTGGTAGGCCAACAGGCGGATCTGTTCCGGCTCCAGAGTCCACGCGGCAGCGTCCTCCCCGCCAAGGGCCCGGATCTGGTCGATCACAGCCGGCCGCACCTGCGTGCGGATGGAGGCCCAGAACTGCGTGCCCAGGCGCACCAGGCGGGCCCGCTGCAGATACCACGCGCCGAGGTCGGCCAGGGGCAGTGAGCCGTGGGGGCCGGGCGGCTCGAGCACCAACAGATCGGCAATGCGGCTGTATTGCCAGATGTCCTCCTGCGGCAGGCACAGGATCGGACGGCGTGTTGCGGCCGGTACGCTCCGCAGCTGCGTGGCCAAGCGTCGCGTGGACTCGATCATTTCCGCCGACACGGACGCGCCGACGTCCCACGCCAGGATCGGTTCCAGCCCCGCGCCGGACTCCACCGGCCACGGGCTCACCGGAGGCGGTGCGATCAACCACAAGCCGCTGTCCGCCGCCTCCTGCAACTGCTCAGGAGTCGGCGGTGTGACCACGCGGACGGCATTAAAGCCGAGCGACTTGAGCCACGCGAACGGCTCGCCGTTGTGGTCAATTGCGCGGACCAGCTGCGAACGTCCTCCACCCGCAAGCGGTGCATCCGGCAGATCTGACGGCGGGTCAGCGTCGCGCGCGGCCGGCCCCGCGGCCGTGTCAGAGGCCGAAGCCGCGTCGGGCCCTTCGTCGCCGCGATCGGTCGAGATGTCGGTCGAAACCTGACCGACCAGTTCCAGATTGTCAAGCCACAGGTCCGTCTGCCCCGGACCGCCGTAGGCGTTCAAGACGACCAGATCCACATAGGCCTCACGCTCGCTGACGTTCGGCCCGAGCCGAGACCGCAGCATCGGGATCTGCCGGGATACGAGCAACGCGGGCTGATCGATGCTCAGCTTCTGCCACATGCCTGTCTGGGAATAGGAACTGCCGCGGATCAGCGTCGTCACCAGCTTGCCCGTGCGCGGGTCCTTGGAGCGCGGCAAGACGACGCGCGCTGCCAGCTGGAGACCAGCTCGATTCGACTTCACCCAGAGACTGATGCCCAGCTCTTCAATGGTGCGTGACGGTGGAATGTCGTGAACCAGATGGATGTAGGTCCCCGCACCCGCGTGAAACTGTATCGACTCGCTCGCCTGCCCCGCCTGAGCCTGGTCGAACGTCCGCGTGTGGCGCGTCACACGCAGGCTGCAGTCGTGGTCCGCCTGTCGCCAGCTCTTCTCGGGGCCCTCGAACGATTCATAGAACTGAGCGGCGAGCGGCCCGGCCGGCCACCACACGATCACCGCGAGGAGCGATGCGCGCAGCGCGCCGCACGCGCGGCGGCGGTCTGCACCCCGTCCTGGAGCGCGGCCCCGTCTGCCCACAGGATGCCGGCGGTTCGGCGAACTGGCAGTGGCTGCATCCATGCCCGACACTTCAATCCGATGGGGACGGCTGATCCTCGCTCTCCGGCACGCGCGGGGGCGGCGTGCCGCGTAGCACATTGGCAACATCGCGTGCGCAGCGTGTTGCGTGAGCGTAAGGGCCGCTTGTAACACGATTTGCGTTATGCGGCCAGAGCAACCATGAGGTGATAATGCCACGCGGCCTCGGAAGGGCGCGCGGCCTGTTTCGCGTAAGCTGCTGACGGTGAACGAGTTGCGCGAACTGCCGAGCGCCCGCGAGGATCTGGCACACCGTGTGCGTTTACGGCGTATCCCATCCACCACCTCCAGGAGACGACGCCCATGAGTACAGCACCTCGATTCACGCCCGCCGACGCCGACGAACTGCCCAAAGACGTGATGGAGCTGGGCCAGCTCCTGGCCGGACTGCCGCCCCAGTTTCGCACGGCCATGGAGCCGGTCTGGGATCGAGTCGTGGAAAGCACGCGCCGCCGCCGCCGCATCCTGACCCTGGTCCAGGAAGCGCTCAGCCAACTGCGTCTGGACATGAAGTACCTGGTGTTTGACCTGGAGGCTACGCGTCGGGAGCGCGATGCGTACCGGCAGAAATCGGGTGATGACGGTCAGGCGGAGTGATGGGGCGGGACGGCTGCAGAGGACGGGACCGGCACGTGGAAGCGGGTCGCTGCGCGGCCCATCTTGCTGCGGCAGGCAGAGCGCCGGCCGTACAGCGTGCGGCCCCGTTTCGCCGTCGATTCCAAGTTGCTTCTGGTCGCCGGGTCGCATAGGATGAAGGTCGTCGACACGTCCGTACCCGTTGCGCTGCCGGCCAAGGCACTTTTTGACTATGACTAGGAGCTCTGCACCTCGATGGCCGAAATCACGGCGGAAAAATTCGCCCAACGGGCATTCGACTACGACCTGATCAACTCCCACCAGTTGGAGTCGATCTGGGGCGAGTTTGGCAGTCGCGACGTGCCGCTCGAGCAGTTCACAGCGCTGATGGTCCGGCGCGAACTCCTGACGAATTTCCAAGTGGATCGGATCGTTGAGGGGAAGCGCGACGGGTACTTCTACGGGAACTACAAAGTTCTCTACATGGTCGGTGCCGGGACCTTTGCGCGGGTCTATCGGGCGCTGCACCGCGACACCAAACGCGACCGGGCCGTGAAGGTGTTGCGCAAGCGGTATGCGGACGACCTGGTGACGACCGAACAGTTTCTGCGCGAAGCGCGGATGGTCATGCCGCTGCGGCACCCGAACATCGTCCCCGTCTACGAGGTGCTGGAGGAACACCACCGCCCGTTCATGGTGATGGACTTCATCGAAGGCCAGAACCTGCGCGATTTCATCAAGGTCCGCAAACGGCTCGACCTGGACGTCTCCCTGCGCCTGCTGGCCGATATCCTGGCAGGGCTGCACTATGCCCTGAGCAAGGGGGTGACGCACCGCGACATGAAGCTGTCCAACGTGTTGATCACCAGTCACGGTCGCGCCAAGCTGGTCGATTTCGGCCTGGCGGCCATCTCGGCGGACATGAGCGAAGAGGCGATTGCCGCGGCTCCCAACCCGCGCAGTATTGACTATGCCGGCCTGGAGCGGATTACCGGCGTGCGGAAGAATGACAAGCGCAGCGACATCTACTTCGCGGGGGCCATCCTGTATCACATGCTGGCCGGACGGCCGCCGCTGTTCGAAACGCGCGATCGCATCAAGCGGCTGAGCGTCGCACGCTTCCGCGACGCGACCCCGCTCGGGCAACTGGTTCCCGACCTGCCCAACTACGTGATTGCCTTCTGCAATCGGGCCATGGATCTCAAACCGGAGCGGCGGTTCCAGACGCCTGGCGAGATGCTGGACGAGCTGAACCACGTCATGAAGCGTCTCAAGGCGGGCGATCCGGGTGTGTTCGTGCCGGATCGGGACGCGGCGCGGCAGGCCGATCCAGACGACGTCTCGGCCGTGAACGATTCCCCGGTGGAACTCGAGGGGGACGAACGGACGGTGCTGCTGGTGGAATCCAGCGTCAGCATGCAGGATGCCATCCGCAACGCACTCAAGAAGCGGGGCTACCGCGTGCTGGTCTTCGGCAATCCCCATCGGGCGCTGCAGCGGTTCGAGGATCACCTCGACGCCGACCCTCTGGCCGACTGCGTGATCTTCTCAGCCGGGGAACTGGGGGATGCAGCCGTCGACGCGTTCAACGCGTTTGGCGCGGCCGAGCACACCCGGCACCTCCCCGCGATTCTGCTGGTCCGGCGCAACAATCCCGATCAGGCCCGGCGTGCCCAGACCGGCGAACGTCGGATCGTGCTGCCGCTGGACCTGCGCATCAAAGAGCTCCGCGCCAAGCTGCTGCAGCTGCTGCGCGAGGAAGAAGCCACGAGTTCCGAGAACAGCTGAACGCCATCACGCAGGCGGTTTGCCTTGGATGGGCGGCGGTCCTGAGTCGGGCGTGATGGACAGTCCATCGGATGCCCGCAGCAACACGCGGTACGACTTCCCCTTCTGCAGCTTCATCGAAGGGGCCTCGCCGTGCGCCGCTCGGATGCCCAGCTCCTTCGCCTTGGCCTCGTCGTTGGCAATCGTCCAGAACTCATCCCAGATCTGCTTCTCGAAGTCCGACACCCGATTGTCGCTGCCGTAGGCCTTGGGGCGGGCCCCGACGGTGTCGATGGGGAATCCCTCGTTGGGCGTCTGGTCCTCGCCGAAAATGCGCCGGAACAACACCAGCGAAGTGGAGCGGTCGATCTCCGCATGCTCCACATACTTGTCGTCGAACTTCACCACCCAGTTGTCGATATAGACGACGTCGCCGTTGATCCGGAACTCCTTCGGTGCACTGATCGGCTGACCCTGGTCATTGACTTCGACAAACTGGCCCACCGTGTACAACCGGCTGGTGGTGGGGTCGACATCCTGTTCCAGGACCGTGAGCCAGCCGACCCGGTGGTTCACCTTCAGCAGCCGCAACGACATATCAAGCTTCTGGATCCGCTCCTCCTTCTCGCGCAGTGCGACTTCCTGCGCCGCAATCGTGGTGTCCCGTTCCTGCAGCTGCAGTTTCTGCTGGTCGAGCAGGTCCTGCTTGGCCAGCAACTCGTTGCGGTAGCTGGCCAACTGCTCGTCCCTCTGCTTCAGGGCGCGGTCCCCCTCGGTGCGGACGCGATAGCCGTACCACCCGCCGGCCCCGATCAAGCCGACCAGGACGATGGCCAGTCCGGTGCGCAGCAGGCTGTTGATGGTGGACAACGACTCAATCACACCGGGCATAACTTCGACTCCGCGTTGCTTGTGGTGGGCCGGCACACCGGGGGCCCGATCGCGCGCAAGCAGGTGCCCGCCCCGCGGCACGGGTGCCGGCCAGAAGCTGTCTCCGGCACCATCATAGTGTTCGCCTCCGGCAGTGGCTACGCGGGTTTTTCCGTCCCGAGCAGGGTGCGCACGGCCAGGCCGATGTCGGGGGCCGCCATCAGACGTTCCCCCACCAGCATGGCAGCAATACCGGCCTGTTCCAGCCGCAGCACATCGGCCCGCGTATGAATGCCGCTCTCCGCTACCACCAGACGATCGGAGGGGATCTGCGCCCGCAGCCGGATGGTGTGACCAAGATCCGTCACGAACGTCCGCAGATCGCGGTTGTTGATGCCGACCAGGGGAACGCCCAGTCTGAGCACTCGTTCCAGGTTGCCCGGCTCATACAGTTCCACCAGGGCCGTCATATCGAGTTCGCAGACCGCGTCGTAGAGCCGCGTCAAGTGGTCGTCGTCCAGGCACTCCGCGATCAGCAGCACTGCGTCGGCGCCGGCGGCGCGTGCCTCCCACACCTGGTAGGGATCGAGGATGAAGTCCTTGCGGAGCACCGGGAGGCGGACCTGGTGGCGGACCGCCTGCAGCACGTCGAGGCCGCCCTGGAAGAACTGCCGATCGGTCAGCACGCTCAGGCACGTTGCGCCGTGAGCGGCGTAGGTCTGGGCGATCTCCAGCGGCTGGAACTGCTCGCGGATGACCCCCTTCGACGGGCTGGCTTTCTTGATTTCCGCGATCAGCTTGATCGGTCCATCGGCCGCCAGCTGCGCCAGGAAATCACGCACCGGGGGGGCGTCCTTCACCGCGGCGCGCAGGTCGGCCTGCGTGCGCTGGATCTGGGCCGCGGCGATCTCCTGCCGTTTGACCGCGACGATCTGGTCGAGAATGGTGGTCACGAAGGTTCGATCCGGGAGGTCTGGCGAGGCGTGTCAGATGGCCGTTGTCAGTGTTTGAAATGCCGACGGTCGGTGAAGACCATCGGCAGCTGCCGGGCATTGCAGGCGTCGATGACCTCCTGGTCCTTGCGTGATCCGCCCGGCTGGATGACGGCCACGATACCCGCTTCCGCCGCCCGGTCAATCGAGTCGGGAAACGGGAAGAAGGCATCGGAAGCCAGCACGCAGCCGGCCGCTCGGTCGCCAGCCTTGCGGATGGCAATGTCGACCGAATCCACGCGGCTCATCTGCCCAGCGCCGGCGCCGCACAGGCAGCGGTTCCGACTCAACACGATGGCATTGGACTTGACATGCCTCGCGATGGCCCAGGCGAACTGGAGTTCGCTCAGCTGCGCCGGGGTGGGGGCGGTCTGCGTGACCACCTGCCACTGTTGCGGTTCGTCCGCCAGCAGGTCGGCCTCCTGCACCAGCAGACCGCCGTCGATGTGGCGGTAGTGCCAGATGTCCCGCGGCGTCTGCAGCGATCCCACTTCCATCAGTCGGACGTTGCCCTTCCACTTCGGCCTGGTGGTCAGGATTTCCAGCGCGGCCGGATCGTAGTGCGGCGCAACCATCGCCTCGACGAACAGCCCTGGAGTTGCCAGATACTCGGCCGTCGCCGCATCCACCGGCTGATTGAAGGCCAGGATGGAGCCGAAGGCGCTGGCCGGATCCCCTTCCATGGCGTGCCGCGCCGCTTCTGCCAGCGTGGACGCACAGGCCGCTCCACAGGGGTTCGTGTGCTTGATCACCACGACCGCCGCGTCCGGCAGCGTGCGGACGATTGCCAACGCTGCGTCCAGGTCCATCAGGTTGTTGTAGGACAGCTCCTTGCCATTGAGTTGGCGGGCCGACACCAGATTGGCTCCTGGTGCCTGCGGTGCCGCGTACAGCGCCGCGCCCTGATGGGGGTTCTCGCCGTAACGCAACAGCGCCTTCCGCTCCAGGCCCAGGTGCAGGGACGCCGGGAACGTCGTGCCCAATTCGGGCGTGGCAGATTCCGGCGTGGCAAAATAGGCGGCAATAGCGCGGTCATAGGCCGCCGTATGGGCAAACGCTTCCGCCGCCAGACGCTGGCGCAGCGCGCGTGAGGTGGTGCCGGTCCGGGCAATCTCCTCCTGTACCGCTGCGTACTGTCCGGGGTGCGTGGCGATCGCAACGAAGGCGTGGTTCTTGGCCGCCGCCCGCACGAGACTCGGACCACCAATGTCAATCTGTTCGATCGCCTCGTCGCGCGTCACGCCGGCCCGGGCCACGGTGGCCTCAAACGGATAGAGATTCACTACGACCAGTTCGAACGGTACGATGCCGTGTTCGGCGAGGGACGCCATATCGTCGGTCCGATCGCGCCGCGCCAGGATTCCGCCGAAGACTTTGGGGTGCAGCGTCTTGAGGCGTCCGTCCAGCATCTCGGGGAACCCGGTGTAGGACGAGACTTCCTGCACCGTCAGACCGGCCTCCTGCAGGCAGTGCGCGGTGCCCCCGGTGCTGTAGAGCGCGACGCCGGCCTGGGCCAGCGCGCGGGCGAAATCGACGAGTCCGACTTTGTCGCTGACACTGATCAACGCGCGTGCAACGGCCGGTGACTCCATGGTGCTGCTTCCGTCCCTTCGTGGTTCGTGCGGACTAGACAAACAACCATGGTTTACGAGGGCGCGGCAGCGTGGTCAACCCGAGTGGGGCGAGTTTGCGGCGAATTGTGCCCCCCGCGTCGTCACGGCCCCTCGTCGGCCGCGTCGTCGGCATCGGCCCCGCCGGCCGCATCCTCCGCGTCGGCCGCATCCTCCGTGTCGTCCGCATCGGCCCCGTCGGCCGCGTCCTCCGCGTCGGCCGCGTCCGCCTCATCGCTCATGGCGTCGGCGTCCCCTGCGTCCCCTGCGTCGTCTGCCTCTTCCGGCGGCGCTGCCTGATCCGACTCCTCGTCGTCTTCGAACGGATTCCTGGCCGGTGCGGCGGCGGGCGGCTGGCCAGTCGCCGCCGGCTTGGCAAACGGATCGGCGTCAGCCGGCGCGCGCCGGAACGGATCGACCGGCTGTGCATCCTCCGGCTGCGATGCCGCATCTCCTGGCTGCTTCGCGCCCGGCCGAGCGGCCGCGTCGGCCGCCGCTTCGACGGCCGCCATCTCGGCTCCGGTGACGTGCACGGTGGGCCAGAAGGCGTCGCGTTCGCGGAGACACTGGATGAGCCCCGACTGGGTGCCGACGTAGATCCGATCGGTCTGGTTGTTGACGAACAGGCGGTCGGTGGGGCGCATCGCGAACTGGGAAAGCGTCTTGCCGGTGCGGCCGTCGATCACCAGCATCACATTGTTGCCGGTCGCGGCGTAGACGCGGTCCTTGGTGGCGGCCACGAAATGCCTGACGCCGCGTGCCCACCACTTCTCTTGACCGGTCGCGGCGTCCACCGCACGCATGCCCGCATGGCGACTCACCAGGTAGACGGTGTCCCGCACCACGGAGGCCGGTTCGGCCGTCGCATCCCCGGTGGAAAAGCGCCACACGATGCTGCCTGTCAGGACGTCGAAGCAGTACAGGAACCCGGTATCGGTGACCGTCAGCATGTGCGCTGGAGGTGCATACACGAGCGGTCCGGCAATGGCTGCTTCGAGCTGCAGCCGATACCTGGCTCCCGGCTGGCCCGGGATGATGGACGTGACGATACCGGCATTGGTGGCCCACATCACATGATTGCCGATCGCTGTGGGTGCGAAGCGGACCGAGCCGCGCGCCGGATAGACGTCCGGCCAACCCGGCTCGCCGGGGCCAAAACGATACGCGTGCAGCTGGCCGCTGAGCGTGGGAACGAACAGCCGCGTGCCCACCATCGCCGGTCCGGCTGCCGGCGCTCCGCCAGCCACTCGCCGTTCGCCCACCAGCGTGCCATCCGCTGCCTGCAATATGTAAATGTGCTGGCCGTTGACCAGGGCTACCAGGTCGTCCGTGGTTGCCATCTCCGTCGTCGCGTAGTCGGGCCGTCCCACCGGGGTCGACCATAGCAGGCGGCCCGTCTCGGCGTCCAGCGCCTGCACCATGCCGCTGCTGCTCGACATGTAGAGCGTGGTATCTGGCACCACCTGCTGATCAACCGTTGCCTGGATGCCTTCCAGGCCGAGCAGCCGGACCTTTTCGGCGGCCGCCTTCTCCGCACCTGCCACTCCCAGCAACTGGCCGAAGTTGTCCAGATGCCGTTCCGAGAAAACAGTGCTCCGCCCGTGCTGATCGGTCACGCGGGAAATCGTCTGCGTCTTGTTCACGTTGACGTGCAGTCGCAGGTTCGCCGTTTCACCCCGCTGGGGAAAGACGCTGGCCTGCGTAAACCACGCGCGTTCCAGGCCATGCTGCTGCGCGACCGAGTGCGAAATCAATCCGCCGCGGTCAGGATCTGCCGCCAGAAGAGGAGTCAGGGTTAGGGCCAGGCAGGTGAATGACAACAGAGCCACAACAACGACGCGGCGAATCATAGTGCTGTTCTCTTGTGACGAGCGGCGACACCTCAAGACCGGGCGGACCCCAAGGGGGCCCGCCAAGAAATGGCAGCCCGAGCGCGCGCGGCACCGGTCGCGGCACCGCGCCGATCGTTCCATGTGCTTCTATCATAATTCGCGTTGTGCTGTCGTACACCTCGAAAACCGGGTGGATCGCACTGGCAGGCTGAATTCCCCCCGGGCCCAGCCACCCCCGCACACTGCAACCGCTAGACCACTTCCGCATCGACCAATACCATGAGGGACAGTCTGGCTGGAGTGACGCCTGCCCCCCTCTCTCTGCGGGTCAGGCCAGGTTCGGTCGTGTGGATCGCTGGGAGTCCGTGTGATGGCAAGTCGAGAACTCGAGCCGATGGATCGGGAGTTGATCGACCACATCCTGGGCTATCTGAATTTCTCGTCGGGCGCTTCGGATCCGCAGTTTCTGGCGAATCTGAACGTGTTGTTTGCCCACTGCGCGGGGGACGGCCCAGCCTGGCGGGTGGCGCTCGAGCGGCTTGAGGAGGAGCTGCCGCAGCTGTCGGGGCGATCGACGACGTTTGCGGACGTGGGGCAGGCGTGTGCGGTGCTGCGGTTGCTGCGGGGCGGGTTGCTGCCGGCCTATCGCGAGTTCCACACGGATCTGCTGTTCCACCAGGCGGAGGAGGCGTTGTTCGGGGCGTTCTTTGTGGGGCGCGCGTGTGAGGCGATCCTGCAGCAGGGGGCGCCGTGGGACGAGTCCGCGCGGATTGTGCCGGGGGCGCTGGCGCGGCTGAACGACTACATCGGGCACCGCCCGGTGGCGGTGCTGGAGACGCGGCGGCACGAGCCGTACCCGCACGAGTGGGTGCGGCCGGTCCCGTTGTACATCGAGGGGGCCGGGGTCGAACTCGGCCGCTATCACGACGTGGTGACGCACGCCCTGGCGATCCTGCGTGCGACCGACGAGTACATCCTGCGCGCGGCGCAGTTTGACCCGGCGTGGCTGGAAGAGCTGGCTTTCGATCCGCGCGCCTACGATTTCGACCACCCGGTGAACAAACGTCCCAACTATCATTTCGGGCAATGGGATCCGCACCGCATTGACAACGACGGGCGTTATCGCCGGTTCGTCGTCCAGCAGGTGACGCTCGAGGCGCTGCTGGCGCGTGTGGAGGCCGAGTCTGAGCTGCCGCGGGAGCAGGTACTGTATGAGGCGGCGGCGGTGCTGGCGGGCACGATGCTGATGGCGGCGGGCATCAGCGGCAGCGGTCCGAGCGCGCACGATTCGACCGTGACGCTGTCGAGTCTGCTGCCCACGGTAGCCGCGTATCGGGACGCGTTTTACGAGCAGCTGATACGCCTGGCGCCGCCGGCGCACCGCCAGCGGCTGGAGCAGGAAGCGCGGACGCGGCGTCAGCCGTTTGGCGGCGCGCGCCAGCATCTCAACGCCTGGCTGGCGCGCCGTCGCGCGAGCCAGCTGGAACACGTGCATCTGGCGAAAATCTTCGCTCGCATGGGGCACGCGGACGCGGCCGCGCGCCAGGCGGGCATCGTCCCCGTCGCCTCGGCGCGCATGCTGTGCGAGATCGACTGCCGGCTGACCGCGGGGGACCAGGCGGTCCTGGCCGGCGACCTGCCGCGCGCCATGACGCTGGCGCGGGGCATCGTCGACCTGCTGCATCGCGCGATTGCGTGCGGCGCAATCATCGACCCCTGGAACCTGCTGGGGTTCGATGCGCACTTCAGCCTCTTCCCGGCGCTCGAGAACAGCGTGCACGACCATCGCGCCGACGAGCTGGTCGCGCTGATGGAGCAGATCTTCGGCCTGTTTTCGCGGATCTGGAGCGCGGCGGCCGCGGAAGACCAGCAGCAGCTGTGCCAGCAGGTGCGGGGCGAGTTCGAGGCCACGGCCACCTGGTGGCGGCAGTTCGCGGCGCACGAAGTCTCCAGCGTCGACGCGGTGGACGCGCAGGAGGTCTTCCGCGCGGCGGAGCACGTGGCGGAGAGCCTCAACCTGTGGCACAAAGGGGGCGCCGAGACCGGCGATATCCGGTTCTGGGCGCGGTATGCCCACATGTTCGACTCGCCCAAGGCCTTCTCGCTGGTCATCGAGGCGCTGCTGGAACGCGACGACTTCGTCGCCTCCATGGCCTTGCTGATCCACTGGCTCAGCCAGGCGCAGCGTGTGCCCTTGGAACAGGGCACCTGCTCGTTCCATCAGTTGTCCCAGCAGTGGCTGCTCAAACTCCTGCACCAGGCCCAGACGGCCGGCGACGCGGGACCCTGGCCGCAGCCGCCCCGGCAGCTGGTGCGCAAGTTCTTCGATTACCTCGAGGCCAACGCCGACGAGTACTGGAGCGCGCCCAGCTTCTCGCTGCTGGCCGCCGTGGAACGGCCGCCAGACGGCGCGGCGGATGCCGACCGTGGAGACGAAGACGAAGCCGAGGAGAGCCTGTTCAGCGCAGCCTACGAAGGAGTGGTGTACACGGACAGCACCGATGATGGCGTCGACAGCGAGTTGTTCGACACGGGCGAGACCACCGTCGATGAACTGTCGCACGAATCCCAACGGATCACCGATCGCGTCGCGTTCCTCAGCGCCGTCGCCAAACTGTGGAAACTGGCGGCGGTCAGCGACGTGCTGCACGCGCCGTCGGAGGGCGGTCAAGACGCCGGTCCGTTCGAGTCGCTCGCGACCATGCGGCACTGGCTGCAGCAGGCGATCCGCAACCACCGCCGGCTGCTCGATCTGCTCGATACGGTCCGCCGCTACCGCATCCCCACCGCCGGTACAGATCCCGACGCGCTGATGCAGTACGATCGCCAGCGGCTGGTCAAGGACGCGCTGCTGGAGCGGATTGCCGCCGCATGTGTCGACCTGTCGAGCGTCGGCCAGACGATGCTCGCCACGCTGGCGTCGCGGTCGAGCGAGGAGGACCGCGAGATCACCGAACTGGCGGACGCTTTCGGCGACGAAGCGCCGCTGATGGTCCGCGTCATCGCCGCGGTGCTGCGCGGCGCCAACGAGCAGGTGACGCAGGTGTGGCCCGCGCTCCAGCAGACGCTGGCCGGCAAATCACTGCTCTACGTCCCGCTGTCCAAGGAAGGGGATACCCGGCAGATCGTCGCCGCCCGCTGCCGGCAGTGTCAGCTGCAGGATCTGCTGGCCTGGCTCCCGCGCCGCGGCCTGTGGCTGGAAACGTGCCAGCTCATCGAGACCGCACGCCGCATGGAACGCAACAATCCGGTCGGCCCCGGTGCCGTGACGGAGTTCGATGAGCTGTTCAAGGTCGGCTACCGCGCGCTGGTGGAGAACCTCGTGACGTCGGCCGAGTCCTGGACGACGGAGCAGACGGGGCAGTCGCCGGGGCAGTCGCCGGGGCAGTCGCCGGAGCAGAGCCTGGCGTCGGCGCTGGAAGAACTGACCGAAGTGCTGCTGGCCAGCTGGCTCAATCACAGCCGCACGCTGCGTCTGTCGGTGCTGGAGCGGATTGCCGATGCCAAGAGCTGGGAACGTCTCGTGCAGTTCATTCGGCGTTACGGGGCGGAGCTGTTCACCCAGCGGTTCTTCAGCCTGGGCAACGTGCGGGCCATCCTGCACCAGGGGGTCGGCGAATGGCTGGGACGACTCGAACGCGACGCGGGCCGCGCCGGGCCGCTGAAACTGCTCGAGGAACTCGACACGCGCGTGTCGCGGCAGGAAGCCACCGACAACCTGTCGCTCATTCTCGAGGCGATCCTGGAGAACTACGGCGAGTACCGCGACTACAACAGCACCACGACGCAGTCGGACCGCGGCGACATGCTGTACACCCTGCTCGACTTCCTCCGCCTCCGCACACAGTACGACCGCGTCTGCTGGCACCTGAAGCCCGTGATCCTGGCGCACGAGATCCTGGTCACCCGGCACCAGGACAAGGCCGCCCGGCTCTGGCGCCGCGCGCTGACCGAACGCATCGGGACCGAGGCCGAGCAGTATCTGGCGCGGCTCCAGGCCCTGCAGGAAACCTATGCCATCCGCCTCTCCACCGTGGCGGACCGGATTGCCGAACGGTTCGTGCGTCCCATGTCGATCGACCGCATGCGCGCACTGGTGCGGCCGGCCATGGAGGAAGCGGGACGCCCGGGCCGCCAACCGATGTTCGAGTTGCTGGAGCACGAGGCGCAGGTGCTCACGGGCGAATCGACCGGTATCGGCTTTGACGTGCCCGTCTGGCTGCTGGCGCTGGAAGAGGAGGTGGATCGCGCGCGGGAGCCGACGCACCGACGGAACTTTGAACAGGAGATCGCGGCCGCCATACCGAGCGTCGCATTGTCGCGGGAAGCCGTCAGCGCTCAGCTGGCCGCCTGTGCCGCCGACTAGCGTCACCGAGCAGCGTCACCGACGGGCACGCCCGGGCAGCGCCACCGGGTCGTCCCTTTGTTTGGTTCTTCACGAGAGGCAGCATCGATGTTTGGCTGGTTGTCCCCCCGACCTCCCCTGGACCTGCTCGAGAAGGCCTGGGTCGAAACCCGTCTGCTCACACTGGCCCGGCACCTGGGGCCGGCGCGCATGCTCGCAGCCGCGGTGGTCACTCCGACGCTCGAGTTCTTCGGTGGCCAGTGGGACGGCACGGAGGCAGACGTCCAGCGGCTGCTGCAGCGGCTGGTCAACCTGATGCGGGTCACAGCGCCGGGCTGGGCGCTGCAGGTCTGTGGCGACGACCACGCCTGTGCGGGCGGCGAGAGCTGCGGACCGCAGACGATCCGGATCGCGGCGCACCAGTTGAGTCACCCGGACACCGTGGCCGCGGTGCTGGCCCACGAGCTGGCCTACGCGCTGCTGCCCCCCGCTGCGCGCGCCGGGCGCGACCGGCGTGAAAACGAGTGGCTGGCGGACCTGCTGCCCGTCTACCTCGGGCTGGGCGTCTTCATGGCCAACGCAGTGCTCGACGCATCGTCGGATCCGGCGGGCTCCGCGCGGCGGCCCACGCCGCGCCGGCAGAGCTGGCTGCCGGCCCGCATGGTGGGCTACGCTCTGGCCCTGCTCACCTGGGTGCGTGGCGAGACCGCCTCGCCCTGGCGCAGCGCCCTGCGGCTCGATGCCCAGGCCGCCTATACGAGCGGCCTGCGCTACCTGGAACGCACGTCCGATTCGGTGTTCTCGCACGACACCGCCAGCCGCCCGCCCGCCCCGGTGCCGACTCCGGAGCTGGTGCGGCAACTGGCGACCGGCAGCCCGTCGGGGCGCATCGTTGCGTTGTGGGAGCTGCGCGCGCCGCAGCACGCGGCCGAGGGCGCGCCGGCCGTCGGGAAGTGCCTGCATGATCGCCGGCCGGCCATCCGGCAGGAGGCAGCCTACACGCTCGGCAGCTACGGCGAACACGCCGGACAGGCCATCCCCCCGCTGCTGGATCTGCTCCAGGATGACCAGTACGCGGTGCGGTGCGCCGCCGCCACGGCACTCGGCGCCCTGGGGCGCGACAGCGACGCGGTCTTGCCGCGGCTGGTCGAACTGCTGGGGGACCCCGATCGCGCGGTCGTGTCCAGCGCGGCGCTGGCCGTGCAGAACTTCGGCGTGCAGGGACAGCCGGCCACCCCGGCGCTGCTGTCCGCCCTGAAGGCGGCCCTCATACGCTGCGACCACAGCCTGACCGATGTGTTGAGCCGCGCATTGTTTGCGGTCGAACCCGACCCGACGCATCAGGTCCTGGAGTTCTTCGCCGACGACTATGAGCTGCGTGAGCAGCTGGTGCACGTCCTGGTGGACGCCGTGCCACCGCTGGACGAGCCCCCGGTGGCGTGAGTCCGGGCGGTCACAGGAACTCGGGCCACAGCGCATCGCTGACCAACAGCCCTGCCCGCGTCAGCCGGATGCAGCCGTGCTGGTCCTGGAGCAACCCCAGGTCGACGAACTTGCGCAGCGGCACCCCCACCAGGTCGTCCAGGTCCAGACCGGTCCGCTGCCGGAACTCCACGCGTGAGATGCCCTCGAGCATCCGCAGGCGGAAAACGAGCATTTCGCGCGCGCGGTCGGCCGGCGCGAGCTTCTCCCGCTCCGCTACCGGCGATCGCCCCGACAGGACGCGGCGCAGGTAGGTCGTGGTGCTCCGGTGATTGGTCTCCCGCCAACCGTCCACATACCGCGTGGCGCCCGGCCCGAACGCCCAGTACGATTCGCCGCGCCAGTAGACCTCGTTGTGCCGGCTGCGATGAGCGGGGCGCGCGAAATTCGAAACCTCATAGTGGTCCCAGCCGGCGGCGGCCAGGTGATCCCAGGCCGTTTCGAGCATCGCGCGCTCTGTCTCTTCGGCAACCGGCTGTAGCTGCCCGCGCTGCAGCCGCCCCCAGAACAGAGACCCCTTCTCAAACGTGAGACTGTAGATCGACAGATGATCGGGCTCCAGCGCCACGGCGGCCAGCAGATCCGCCTGCCAGGCGGAGAGCGATTCGCCCGGCACCGCACAGATCAGGTCGAGCGACACCGAGGGGAACCGTGCGCGCAGCAGCGGGAGGATGCGGAGCACATCGGGCGCTCGGTGCGCCCGCTCCAACAACTGCAGTTTGCCGGGCTGCAGGGACTGCACCCCCAGACTGATCCGATTCACACCGGCCTCGCACAGGATGTCGAGCTTGGCGCGGTCCAACCCGTCGGGATTCGCTTCGACCGTCCACTCGTACCCGCTCTGCGGGATGAACGCGGTCCGCAACAGACGGCACAGCACAGAGAGTTCCTGCGCACGCAACTGCGTCGGCGTGCCCCCGCCGACGTAGAGCGTGTCGACCGGAACCGGGCCGGGCAGCGTCTGGAGCTCCCGTGCCAACGCCTGCAGGTAAGCCTGGTGCAGCTCGGGCCGGCCGGCGACGACGGTGAAGTTGCAGTACCCGCAGCGGCGGGGACAGAACGGCACGTGAATGTAGACGGCGCGAGCCGGAGCAAACATGGCTGCCTTCCCCCACGCGGCCGGACCCGCACTCACAACCAGACGTGCAGACGGCCGCCCAGCATGTCCGGCAGCGCCCGGGCGACGTAGTCGCGGATCTGGCCCGCATGATAGCGGGTGCTGAAATGGGCGGCGATGATCTGCGCGTTCTGAAACCGATCCCGGCGCTGTACGATGTCATCCAGATGCATGTGCCCGTGCTTGTGAATCTTGTCCTTGCGGTGGCTCGGCGCAACAAATGTCATCTCGGCAATCAGCACGTCAGCCCGATACATGTCGGGATTGGCGTCGAGTCCCTCGGGCCGGCTGTCACCCAGATACGCCACCCGCGGCAGACGCGTCTCCTCGGATACCTCTTGTCCCGACAGCCGGATGTCGCGAATCTGCTCACCCGTGAGCGTCTGGAACTCGCGTTTGAGCTTCTTGCGCCGCTCCCATACGATGTAGCCGAGCGACGGCATCGTGTGCGCCGTGGCGTGTGCGGTGACCACCAGCTCGCGGGACAGCGCAATCTCGTCCCCGGCTCGCACCGCCACCAACTCGCACGGCAGTCGGCCACGGTCCAGCCGGCTGACGATCCGCAGCAGGTGCTGGAACAACTCCACCGCATGTGCGGGCAGATAGATTGTCGGCGGATCCATCTTCATCATCCGCCGCCGCGCCACGTAGACAGGCAACGCCGCCACGTGATCCAGATGCGTGTGCGTCACGAACCAAGTGGGCGTGCCCATGAACTCCCACGGCTGACCACCCAGGTCGAAACCCACCTTGTATTCCGGGATCCGCCAGTAGGTCTGCACCGCGGCACGCGAGTAGCCTTCAATCGTCAGGCCTTGGTGGACCAGCGTCCGAATCGGGGCGTTCTTGGGCATGGGGCATCCTGGGATGGTGTAAGTGCAACCGCCGGAGTCAGGCCAGTTTAGGACGATTCCGGAATTCGCGACAGGTGGGATAGGCGTCCCGGCGGCCAGAGCGCACGCCCCAGCACCGCACGATACACTGCACGATACGCCGCACTGGGCACACGGCGGCTGGCCTGGACCAGCGGGCCCGCTAGCGCGGCTGCGTCGGCAACGCCTGGTCGAGCGCCGGCGCGGCCTGGTCGGGGGCCGCCGCGTGCGTGTACTGATCCACGTCCGAGAGATCCAGGAGCGGGTCGAACCGAGACCCCGGCAAGACCCAGATCTCGCCCTGCGTCTCCGGCTGCTCCGTCCGCACACTGTGATGCCGCACCAGCTCAAGGATGGCCAGGAACACTCCAATCAGCGCCGACTTGTGCATCCCCGGCTCGAACATCTCGGAAAACGCCACGCGCCCGTGCGTCACCAGCCGCTGGTGTATGCGCTGCATGTACACGTGGATCGGCGTGTCATCGTAAACGATGTTCGACGGTTGCGAGGCGCGACTGTCACGCATCACGCGGCCAAAGGCGCTGACCAGGTCCCACAGCTCGATCTCCTGGATCGGCTGGTCGCTCGGGTCCACACGCCGGGGTGGCAGATCGTCCGCCAGACGCGCATAACGCTTCTGCCACTGCCGGCTCCGCTCCTCCAGCATGCTCGCCGCGTCTTTGTACTTCTTGTACTCCAGCAGCTTTTCGACCAGCTGCTGCCGGGGGTCCTCCAAAGGAGCCTCGTCCTCGTCGTTGTGCGGCAGCACCGAGCGGGACTTGATCTCCACCAGCATACTGGCCATCTCCAGGAAATCCCCCACGTCGTCCACGTCCAGCGTCTCCAGGACCTCCAGATATCCCAGGTACTGCTGGGCAATCTCGGCGATCGGCAGATCGAACACCTCCACCTCGTGCTTTCGCACCAGATACAGCAGCAGGTCCAGGGGACCTCGATAGGTGTTCAATTCGACGCGAAACATAGCCACCGCAGCTCGGGGTGCGCAATCGACCGATCGACGCTCTCCCGGCCCCGCTATAAATTGGCCACCCCCCCGCCCTTGAGGGCCAGGCCACCCCACCTAGATCACCCAGATTCTAGCCAATACCGGTTCCGGCGGCCAGTTGCACCTCAGGGAGCACCAGGTGTTATAATCGGATCGACCCGTACCGCTTCTCCAATCGGAACCAGCGTGAGGAAAGGTGTGGGGCGGACATTTTGGCAAGAATTTGAATAGTTAGAGGGGCTCCGGTCTGGTATATTCGTGTTGCTCGGAAGAGCGCATGTCACAACGGTGTGTTGGACCGCAAGCGAAACAGGAAGTCGGTGGTGGAGTGTCGGCGGCCGACGGAGTGGAGGGTTGACACACAGGACAGAGTAGAGACTTGACGGCAGGCCTTTGGGTCCTCGTATGCCTTCTCGGGTGCGCGTGTTAGCGGGTCGAGAGGATGATGAAAATCAAGCACAGAGAAACCGGTCAAGTTCTGCTGCAAATTGAAGCAGATGATGCCAGCACCTATTCGTTCGACAGCTGTCGACTGCCGGGTGCCAACTTTGCGGGCATGAATCTGTCGAAGACCGATTTCCATAATGCCGATTTGCGCGGTGCAGATTTCAGCGGCTGCAACCTGCAGGGGGCGAACTTCCACAGTGCCAGTCTCAGCGGCGCGAATTTCGAGAAGGCGAATCTGCGTGAGGCGAACTTCACGGACGCGTTGCTCGAGGCGGCGCGCTTCTGTGATGCGGAATGTTCGGGCGCCGTCTTTCGTTATGCCCGGCTGCCCCAGGCCGACCTGACCGGGGCGAATCTGACCGCCGCGGATCTGAGTGTTGCCGACCTGCGTGGGAACCTGAACGAGGCGAATCTGACGCGTGCCGATCTGCGTGGGGCGGATCTGACCGGCGCGAATCTGATCGGCGCCAACCTGACGCTCTCCAACATGTTTGATGCGAAGATGGCCGATGCCAAAATGTCGCGCATCAAGATGGAAGGCGCCATCGGTCCGCATGGCCAGCGGGTGGGCGCCAACATTGCCGGGCGGCGCAAGTCATCCCGGCCGTGGTGGCAGTTCTGGAGCTAGGGGCGCGGGTCCGGCTGCGGCGGCCGCATCAGGCCAGCCGGCTATCCGACCTGTGCCAACACGTACGGGCCCTTGGGGATCACGGCGATCGTGGCCTCGGGGCCGTAGGCTTCCAGCGCGTCGGAGACTGCCGCTTCCACGCTCGGGGCGCTGTCCACGAAGAGCCGATCGATCACGTCGGCGGGCAACCCGTGGCTGACCACGCGTACACGCGCCCGGCGGCGGACCTTGGCCAGCTCCTCCAGCTGCCATTGATCCATCACGAAGTAATCCGTGTGCTGGATCCGCTGC
>DAISIS010000006.1:0-34154 GCA_036821925.1 Pirellulaceae bacterium | reverse complement strand
ACCGAGCAGCTACAGCTTCAGGTGATGCCCGGCGTCCGGTGTGCGGTTGGCCAGCAGCGCGGCCGGGACATCGAGGTGCGAAACCACGAGATCCGGTCTTCCATCCCGGTCGAAATCGATGACGGCCACACCACGCCCGAGGCACTCCTGCTGGAAATAGGACCCCAGTGAATCGGCGGTTACTTCCTTGAAATAGCCGTCTCCGCGATTCCAGAGGAACTGAGGCGGCATCAGGTCGGGGACGCTCGGGTCGTACGATCGATCGACGTGCCCGTTGGCCTGGAAGATATCGAGCGCGCCGTCCAGATCCGCGTCGACGAACTGAGTGCCGAACGTGAGCATCTTGAACGTCGGATCACGCAACCCCGCCATACGCGACTCGTCTGCAAACGTATTGGCGCTGCTCTGCACGAAGAGCGTGTTCGAGTCATGGTAGAACGTACCGACGTAGAAGTCCGCCAGCTGGTCGCCGTTGGCATCGCCCACGGTCAGCCCCATACTCGCCTGGCTCTGCCCGTTGGCATTCATCGCCACGCCCACCTCCACTCCACTTTCCACGAACTGGAGCGGCTGGCCGGGCTGCGACACCTGATTGGCAAAGTAAAGATTTGGCGTGGTGTCGTTGGCTACGAACAGGTCAAGACGCCCCGTGCCTGTGAAATCGGCGGCCAGCACGGACAGTCCTTTGCCATCGGGGGTGCGGATCCCGGCCTCGTCGGTCACGTCGCGGAAGCGGCCATCGCCCAGGTTGTGGAACAGCCGGTCCTGCTCAAAGTGGAACAGGGTGGGCGCGCAGCCCATCGCCTGACCTTTCTGCCCACAGCCGCGAGCCAGCGCTTCGTGGAGCAGCACGTAGTTGACCGAGTAGATTTCGGAACACCCATCACCGTTGAGATCTACCATGGCGCCGCTGGTCGACCAGATATCCGGCCCTCCGCCGCAGCCGGCTGCGGCGGTGACATTGCGGAACGTCCCGTCCCCCATGTTCTGGAACAAACGGTTTTCGCCAATGTTGACCACATAGATGTCCGGATAGCCGTCATTGTTGTAATCACCGATGGCAACGCCCCCGCTGAATTCGCCATCCTTGAGTCCGGCCTGCTCGGTGACATCCACGAATCGGCCGTCCCCCAGGTTGCGGAACAGGCGGTCGACGTACGGGTTCTGGTCACCACGCTGGTCCCACGGTCCGGCCTGAGGAAAATACAGGTCCGGCCAACCGTCGCAGTCGTAGTCGATCACTCCCACACCGCCGCCGGGCGCGGTCATGATGTGATCGGGACCGTAGGTCTTGGTCGTGGTATTGAAGTACTGGAAGTCGAGGCCCGCCTCCGGGGCGACGTCAACCCACTGGATGTTGCTCGCCGCCACCGACTGCGTTTCCGCCGCCGGCCCCTCGTCGCTCAGTTCCGGCCAGACAGGCAGCGGAAACTGCGAGATGTCCATGGCCAGGGCGGGGAGGGACTCAGCCCGCATGAACTGGCCGGCCGGCGTGAGGCGGTAGCTGGCCGTGGCCAACGCCTCCGTGGCCCAGGCAAGTTGGGGGTCCAGCAGGCGTGCGACGTAACACCAGCCGATCGCCTCCCAGCTGCACCCCAGCTGCTCGTTGGTCACCGCGACTTGCCGCATCAGCTCCAGATCCGGGAGATTCTGCAGCTGGTTCACCGTGTAGTCCAAGGTGGCCAGCAGCCGGGACCGTTCCACAAAGGGTTTGGCCTCTTCCGCCATACCGAGCGCAATGAGCACCTGGGACAACTGGAAGTTGGAGCTGGCGTGGTTGGGGTGCAGCCGCAGCGCTTCGAGAAAACAGCGGGCGGCAGCGCGCGGCTGGCCGTTGCGGCGGGCCCAGACACCGCGGGCAAACCAAGTGCGGGGATGCAGGTCAGCCACTTTGGGCAACGTCGCCTGCCACTGGATAAAGGGGGCTCGCTCCGGTCTTTCCAGCAGCACTTCGCCCAGACGCGCCAACGCTTCCATCTGCTCCGGATGGCGCCGCAGGATGTTCCGGAAGATCTCCTCGGCCCGTTCCGCATCGTCATCGCGCAACAGCGCGATGCGTCCTTCGGCCAGCCGAACGATCTGATCGTCCGGAACCTGGTGCAGGCAATTCGCGGTAAACGGCGGGTCGTCGATCACCATGCTGTCGAGCCCGCCGATCATCAGCAGTTGATCGCGACCGCACTCGCCGCTGAAGATGAGAATCTCTGCATGCGGCTTGGCCTCCCACGTGCGTCCTTCGGTCTGCAACAGCACGGCCAGCTTGGTGTTGGCCGGCACATGGTAGGGGTCAAGTTCCAGTGCGCGGCGCAGACAGGCTTCTGCCTCGCTCGCCCGCCCCATGTGGATCAGCCGCACTCCGGCCTGATACTGCGCCTCGACATACTCCACAGGCGCATCGGGCGTAACACGCTGGAGACACTGCAACGCCTCCTCGGGTCGGCCGTTCTTGGCCATTGCCTCGCCGGCGATCACCAGCGCTGTAGGCGACGTGGGCCACCGTCGCAGAATCTCGCGCGCCAGACGCTCCGCTTCGCCGAAACTGCGGTTCATCCGCGCACTGATGGCTTGCCGCAACAGACGCGTCTGGCGGTCAGGCTTGAGCACCGGCTGGAGCACAACCCCCGTGCTCACCAGCAGGAAGAACACAATCCACGCTCGATGATGACCGGCAAACACGCGTCGATACTCCTCAGCTGACGACGCACTCTGGCGCAAGTCACTGCCCGCGGCGTTCTCGCACGGCACGCTCCGAGACCACGCCCCACACCAGGAACACCAGCCCGGCCGCCAACAGCGCCAGACTGCTCGGCAGAAGCACCTGGCTGGCGAAAACACCGTGCGGAAAACCGATCAAGTGCGCATGGGAGAAGGCTTGCTCTGACGCCGCAACCAGAATTGCGCCCGTGACTGTTCGCATCGCTGTCTTCCTCTCGAGACCCCACCGCCTGTCAATCTGCGTTGAGCCGTCGAGTATCCTAAGTCTCAGGCGACAATGCAACAAATTTTCCCCCGCCCCCGCCCCGCCGCCCCGGCCGATGGCGGGCCCGGCCGGCGCACCTTACAATGGGCACCAGGTTCTGAGGCGCGGCAGACTGGCACAGCCCGACGCGAGCCGGTCGTCTGCCGTCATCTCCTCCACACCACATCTGCCCGCGTAACAGGAGCGACACGCCATGACCACCCAAGACAACCTGCAGGCTGCTTTTGCCGGTGAAAGCCAGGCGAACCGCAAGTATCTGGCCTTCGCTGCCAAAGCGGACGCGGAAGGCTATTCCCAGATCGCGCGGCTGTTCCGGGCCACGGCGGCCGCGGAAACCGTCCATGCACACGCGCACCTGCGTGTGATGGGTGGCATCGGCGATACGCAGAAGAACCTCCAGGCCGCGATCGAAGGCGAGGCGTACGAGTTCCGGGAAATGTACCCGGCCTTCATCCAGACGGCAGAGACCGAAGGCAACAAGCCGGCGCTCACCTCGTTTCGCAACGCCAATGCCGTCGAGAAGACCCACCACGAACTCTACAGCCAGGCGCTCGAGTCGCTGCAGGCCGGAAAAGACCTGGCCCCGGCCGCCATCTACGTGTGTGACGTCTGCGGCCACACGCACGTGGGGGAAGCGCCTGACAAATGCCCGGTCTGCGGTGCACCCAAGAGCCGGTTCAAGGAAGTCGTGTGATTTGCCGGTGTCCACTCAGCCCCAGATCACGTAGACGCCAATCTGCACGCTCGTCACCAGGATCGCCCAGAAACGGGTGCTACGCCACCACGGCCGGCGCACACCCGCTGGGTCGATCAAGTGCGCGGGGAGCAATACCAGCCAGAGCAACAGAGCGACGAACACGCTCGCAAAGGCTACCTTGCCCCAGAAGGGCCCGCCACCAGCCTGCGTCGTCTCGGCAACCGCCAGCAACCACAGGGCCGTACTCATGATCCGGACTCCTCGCGCACGGGGATCCAGCAGACCAGGCCACGCAGACGCTCCTCGTCGTACGGCCGCGTGAAGAGACTCACCACGACCGCCCCCGTCACGGCCGCCACGAAGGACCACCAGGCAACCCACAGGTAAGACACCGCGTACTCCGCACCCAGTACAAACCGGACGGAGTGCAAGGCGACCGCCGTGCCCACACCCAGCAACATGCCCGCCAGGGCGCCAGGGGACGTCGTGCGGCGGGTCAGCATGCCCAGCAACAGCAGCGCCAGCAGCGGACCCTGGAAAAACGTCATGAACGTCTGGAACGCTTCAAACACGGACCCGAACACCGGCTGGATTATGCGAGCAAAGGCAATCCCCACCAGCAGGAACACCACCACGAGCGCCTGCCCGGCACGCAGGTAGTGCGTGTCCGTCCGCCCCGGCACCAGTGGACGATACAGATCGGTGATCACCAGCGTGCTGGCCGAGTTGATGTACGAGTCGAGATTGGCCACCACCCCGGCCAGGAAGGCGCCCACCACAATCCCCAGCACTCCGGTCGGCAGCAACTTCACCACCAGCAGCGGCAGGACACGATTGGCCACTCCTTCTGCCCACTGGCTCGGATCGCCCAGCTGCTCGTGCAGCAGGGCCAGACCGATCAGCCCGGGGAGCACCAGCAGGACCGGAAAGAACAGCTTCAACACCGCACAGAAGACATACGACGCGCGGGCCTGGTTCTGGCTGCCGGCACCCAGCGTGCGCTGGACAATCGCCTGGTTGCCGATCCAGTAGGCCGGCCCGAGCACGAAGCCCAGCCCCAGCAGGACCGCCGGCCAGGGGAACACCGGATGGTCGGCGGGCAACACCAGGTGGAAATGGTGCGTGGTCCAGTCCAGCTGGTGGACCGTGGTCTGCAACCCCTCCCAGCCTCCGACGCGCTGCAGACCCAGAATGCAGATCAGGGCAGCGCCCACAATCAGCACGACACAGGAGATGGCGTCGGTCAGGACGACCGCCTTCAGGCCGCCGGTCGTCGTGAAGACTCCGACGACTACGGCCGTGACGCCGACCGACCACCAGAAATCCCAGCCCAGCAACGCTTCGAACATCACCGCGGCACTGACCAGGATGGTGCCGACCGTCCCCATCATGAAGCACGCCCACAACAGCGCGAAGAAGGTCCGCACAGCCACGTTGTAGCGGCGCCCCAGGTATTCGGGCACGGTGTAGACGCCGGCTATCCACAGAAACGGCATGAACAGGAAGGCGGCGGCCAGCACCGGGAATGCGCAGCCGATGAAGTCGAAGTTCATCATCACCAGGCCGTACCGGTAGCCGTCGGCGGCCAGACCGATCATGTCCTTGGCCCCGATGTCCGACACCACCAGGGACATGCCCACGGCCCACCAGGGGAGCGTCTTGCCAGCGAGAAAGTAGTCCTGGCTGGTCTTCACGCCGCGGGTGAGCCAGATCCCCACCCCGACGACGCTGGTCAAGTAGATGGCCACCAGGGCCATATCCAGGTACTGGAGTTGGGCAGTCTCCATCAGGGCAGGATCCCACAACAGGCTGCTGGTCGATCAACGTCACAGCGAGGTGCCATTATCACGCACAGCGCGCGGCGAGGAAAGACGCCCGCCGACGCGAAAGAGGCGGCCGCGCGCAGGCACAGCTGAGCAAGCCGCGTCCCGCGGCACCATCCCCTCCGCAGCCGCCCCGGGCGCTGGTATGCTGGCCTGCCAAGGCCACGGCAAATCAGAAGACACGTGTAGCGAGGGTCCACGCCAATGTCACGCAACCTGTCAGGCAAACGCGTCCTGTGCTGGGTGATCGCGGGAGCTGTCTGGAGCTGGGCGTCCAGTGCCGCAGAAGCGCAGAAGATCTTCATCATGACTGACCTGGAAGGAGCCAGCGGGGTCTACAAATTCGCCCAGACGCGCGACCCGGATCCCGAGCTCGGCCAGCAGGCGAATGCTTACCTGATGGAGGATCTCCGCCACGTCGTGCGCGGCCTGCGTGCCGGGGGCGCGAAGGAGATCCTGATCGTCGACGGACACGGCTCCCAGGCCTTCGTGCCGCATCTGATGGAGCCCGGCGCCAAGTACCTGACAGGCCTGCCGCGTCCCCGGGGCAGCGATGGGCTGGACGGTTCGTTCGCCGGCCTGGTCCAGATCGCGGCGCACGCCATGATGGGAACGCCCGACGGCGTGCTGTGCCACACACAGTCGTCGCGCAGCGAGAATCGGTACTGGTACAACGGCGTCGAGTCGGGCGAGTTGGCGCAGTGCGGTGCGATTGCCGGCCACTATGATGTGCCCACCATCATGGTCAGCGGCGACGAGGCCACGTGCCGCGAGGCAAGGCAGTTCTTCGGTCCCGAGTGCGTGACCGTGGCGGTGAAGGAGGGAGTAGCCCGCGAGGCGGCTATCCTCTATCCGTTTGCAGAAACCCACCAGGCGCTCTACGACGGGGCCAAACGCGCCATGGCGGTCATCGGCAAGTGCAAACCGTACAGACTCACGGTTCCCATCCAGGCCAAGAAACAGTGGCTGGTCTTCGACGAACCGGGCAAACCGGGTCGGCTGACAACCAAAGAGGGGACCATCGACGACGTGCTCCAGCTGTTCGATTTCTGAGCCTGCAGACGGGACACGCGCCATGCCCGTGAGGGCCCGCCCAGAGGCTGCCGTGCGCTGAACGAACGCCGCGTCTGCCACGCCGCCGACGACGTGCTTTCCATATCTCGCGCCAGACGCAACAATGGTGGGTTTGGAGACCCGCCTCGCAGCCAGGCAAGTGGGAGCCCCCCGGATGCCGCACAGCACGGATACCGCAGTGACGTTCCTGCACACCGCCGACTGGCAACTCGGGAAACCGTTTGCCCGTGTGGAGGACGTGCAGAAGCGATCGCTGATCCAGCAGGAGCGCATTGGTGTCCTCCACCGGATTGCGGAGGCGGCCCAGGCGCAGCGCGCGGAGTTCATTGTGGTGGCCGGCGACCTGTTTGACTCGCCCAGCGCCACGAAAGCGACGGTGTCCGCGGCGTGCAGTGCCCTCGGGGCCATGCAGGTTCCCGTGTACGCCATCCCGGGCAATCACGATCATGGCGGTCCGGGCAGTATCTGGGAACAGGCGTTCTTCCAGCGCGAACGTGATCACCTCGCGCCGAACTTCTCGGTGCTGCTTACGCCCGAACCTGTCGAACTTGAGCGGGCAGTGCTGTTCCCCTGCCCACTGCTGCGGCGGCACGAGTCGCACGACGTCCTGGCGTGGCTGCGTTCCGCCAGCCTGGATCTGGATCGATTCGGGGACAAGCCGCGGGTGGTGCTGGCGCACGGCAGCGTGCAGGGGTTCGCGGCACAGGACGACGAAGAGTCGGGGGACAGCGCGGCGCCGAACTTCATCGACGTTTCGCGACTGCCGAAGCCGGCGTTCGACTACGTGGCGCTGGGCGATTGGCATGGCACGAAGCAGGTTGGCCCCAAGGCCTGGTACGCCGGCACGCCGGAACTGGACCGGTTCCCGAAAGGGGAGGCGAACGAGCCGGGTCACGTCCTGGTGGTAACCGCCGCGCGCGGCGCTGGGCCCCAGGTGACCACCCTGCGCACGGCCCGCCTGGGCTGGTTCCAGCTGGCGTTCGAATTCCTGGATGACGCGGGGCTCGCGCAGCTGACGGAACAGCTGCACCGGCTGCTGAGCGGCCGCGCCCAGACGGACCTGTTGTCCCTGGAGCTGCGCGGGGCGCTGGGGATCGAAGCAACGACGGCGCTGGAACAGGAGCTGGAGTCGTGGCAGGCCCGGCTCCTGCGTTTGAAGCTGGCCAACCACACGGTGGTCACGCCGGCGGAAGCGGAACTCGAGCTGCTCACCGGCCGCACCGCCGATCCGCTCATTGCGCGCGTGGCGGCCCGCCTGGTCGCTCAGTGTGCGGGCACAGACGAGGATGCGGCTGTGGCCCGGATTGCTTTGCGCGAGCTGCACGCCGCCTGCACCCACCCGTAGCTGGAACCGCACGATGCGTATCACCTCCGTGACCATCCGCAACTATCGCATCCACCGGGAACTGAAGGTGGAGCTGGACCCGTCGCTGACGCTCATCGGCGGCCCCAACGAATCGGGCAAGAGCACGCTGGTGGAAGCCGTCCACCGGGCGCTGTTCCTGAAGTCCCGCATCACAGGGGAAATCCAGCGCAGCATGGTCTCGCGCGTGCATGCCGGCCATCCGGAGGTGGAGGTCTGTTTCGAGGCGGGGGGGGAGTCGTACCGGATTGTCAAGCGATTCAGCGGGGCCAGCGGCACATCGCAGCTCGCGGCGTGCAGCGGCGCGGCCTGGCAAGGGGACGAAGCGGAGACGCGGCTGGCGGAAATCCTGGGGGTCGACGCCGCGGCGGGCGGACGCGCCGGAGGCGACCGGGCTGCGCAGCAGTGGGCACATCTGTGGGTCTGGCAGGGCCGGGCCGGTGACAACCCATCCGAGCATGCCACGACCCAGAAAGACGCCCTGCTTGCCCGCCTGCAAGGCAGCGGCGGCGCGGCGGTCATGCAGTCGGAGTTCGACGCGGCCGTGGCGGGCCACATCGCGCGCCAATACGAATCGCTCTTCACCAGAAACGGCAGTCCCAAGCGAGACTCCGATCTCCATCGCGTCACCCAGGAGGTCGAGTCCGCGCGGCAGGCGCTGGCCGACGCGCAGGCGGCGCTGATCAGGCTCCAACAGGCGGTCGCCGCGTCCCAGGAGGCCGGCAAGACCATCCGCAACTGCGAGCGTCTGGCGGGGAAGCTGCGCGCTGACCTGGCGGAAGTCGAAGCGAAGCTGGCTGCCGTGGCCGCCCTGCAGCAGGAAGAGCAGGTGCAGGGGCCGGCGGCAGAGGCGGCGATCCGCAATCACGAGGCGCTCACGCAGGGTGACACGCGGATCGAGAAAATGCGCACCCAGATCCAGCGCTGCCAGGTGGCGCTGGCGCCACGGCTCACCGAGCTGGAATCCCACGCGCGCAGGGAAGCGGAGTGCACCCGGCAGGTCCGTGAAGCGGAAGAGACCTGCCAGTCGGCACTCGCCGACCTGCGCGCCGCGCGTCTGCGTCACGAACTGGCGGCCGCTCATGCCGCACTGTTCCAGAAGACGGCTGAACGGGACGCGCTGGTCAACCGCCTGAACCAGGTGCAGCAGGTGCGCGCTCATCTGGCCGCGATTGAGCGGGCGCTGGCCGACGTGCCTGTCATCAGCGCCGCCGACCTCAAGTCTGTCCAGAAACAAGAAGGGCGCTGCGCGACTGCCGAGGCGGCGCTCCAGGCCATGGCGGCCGGCATCGACGTTCTGGCGGCCGATCGTGCCGTCCACGTCGGCGGCAAGACGCTCACCGTGGGGCAGTCGGAAGTCTTGACGGAGGAGACCCAGATTGCGATCGGCCGATCGATCCGCCTGCAGGTCAGACCTGGGGGCGGCAGCAGTCTCGCGGAGGCCCGCGGTCAGCTGCAGGACGCCCGCCACGCGCTGCGGCAGGCACTCGACAAACTGCGGGTCGACTCCACCGCCGCCGCCGCGGAGACGTGCGCGCGCCGCCAGCAGCTGGAGGCGGAACTCAAGGCCGATCGTGCGGAGCTGGCAGGACTCGGCGCAGACACCATCGACAACGACGTCGCGGCGGCGCGCAATGCCCAGCTGGCCGCGGAAGCGGAAGTGACACAGCGCGCATCGCTGCTGCACGACTTCACACCGCCCACCAGCGCGGCTGACGCCGGCGCGCTTGTCGCGCACACGGCTGAACTGCTCCGGGCGGCAGAGTCGCACGAGTCGAGCGGCCGCAATGCGCGCGACCTGGCCGCGCGGAACCTGCAGGAGGCGAGCAGCGCCCTGCGCGACTTGCGGCGCGAAGTCCAGCAGGAGGAACTGCAACAGCGCGATCTCTCTGTCCAGCTGCGCGTGCTGGTCGACGAATACGGTGACGACGCCGACCGCGGCAGCCGGTTGGCCGCACTGCAGGCAGCTCGCGCGAGCGCCGAAGGGCAGCTGGCTCTGACGCGCCGGCAGCTCGAGGCGCTGCAACCCCCAGCGCTGGCGCGCGACAAGACACGACTCGACCGTGCCCTCGCCCAGTGCGAGTCGGACCTGCACGACGCCAAGACGCAGCAGGCGGTGGCGAGCAACACGTTGTGGAGTGACGGGTCGGTCGATCCGCAGGAAGCGTGCGATTTCGCGGCCGCCCGCCTGCGCGCCGCGGAAGACCGCTTCACGAGCGTGCAGCGACGGGCGCAGGCCGTGCAGCTCCTGCACCAGCTGTTCCTCGCGGAACAGCGCGCGCTGGCCGATCAATTCACCCGCCCGTTCGCCGAGAAGATCGCCGGCTATCTGCAGTGCCTCTTCGGAGCGAGCGCGCACGTCCATGTGCGGCTGGAACAGAACGCCTTCGCCGGCCTGGAGTTCGTCTCGCCCGCCCAGCGCGGCGATGCGTTCTCGTTCGAGAGCCTGAGCGCCGGCACCAAGGAGCAGGTCGCGGCCGCCGTCCGCCTGGCCATGGCCGAAGTGCTGGCCGAGAACAGCGACCACTGCCTGCCCGTCATCTTCGATGATGCCTTCGCGTATTCCGATCCCGATCGCGTGGCGGTCCTGCAACGCATGCTCGATCGCGCTGCCGCGCGCGGACTGCAGATCATCGTGCTCAGCTGCAACCCGTCCGACTACGTCACGCTCGGCGCCCGATCGGTCCTGCTGCGGGAGGAGTCCGGTTTGCCGCCGTGATGTGCCGCGCGCGCGGCGGAGGGGTGCTCCCGGCGCGGCAGCCGCGCCGACGGCGCGCCTTCCGCGGGCGACGCACCGGTACCGCGCATCCGGGGCGGGCCGCCGCCCCAGAGACGCGTCAGGTGGGCCGCCGCCAGCTCCCCCACGACCTGGTGCCCGGTTTCATTCCAGTGCCCGGTCCCGAGGCCGTTGTTGGCGAACCCGTGCAGGTACACCTGGTGCTCCTGACTGTAGGCGCGCATCGCCTCGGCCAGACAGATGACCGGAATATCGTGAGCGGCCCCGAGCGCCGTCATACGCCGCTCCGGATACAGCAGGTCGGACACGCCGAGACGCTGCATCAGCCGCTCGCGCGCCGAGTCCTGCGGGTCCACCTCCACGCCGCAATTCGCCATCAACACCACGAACTCCGTACCCCGCGCCCTCACCTGCCGGGCCATCTCGACGACCAGCCGATCGGTCACTGCCCAGGCATCGATCCACGCGGGTTCGTCGGGCTCGCGAAACGCGTCCATCACCAGCCCCGGTTCGTCTCCGTCAGTGGTGGGCGGAGGCACATGCTGGCGGTGCCGCCACTGGTAGATCAGGGCCGCCACACGACTGTGGTGCACCACCGCGTCTTTCAGCCGGATCCAGCGCGAGGTCTGAAAGCGAATGCGTTCCGGCTCCTGCAGAAACGAATTGTCCAACACCAGCCGGTCACCGTCCCACGTGTAGTAGGGGCGAATCCTGTCCTGCTGGAGCTGCTGCGAATTGTTGGAAACATCGTTCGCCGCGAGAAACTCCAGCATAACCAGATCCGGCTGATAGTCCCAGACATAGTGCCGCAGCATCTCCAAGGCCTGCGCCGTCCCGTAGCCGGAGACCCCGAAGTTGAGCACCTCCACGCGGCATCCGTCCGTTTGCCAGCTCTTCGCCAGAGCGCGTTCCATCACGGACCAGAACGTGTGGTCCAGATCCACCTGCAACGCCTCACTGAACGAGTCCCCGACAACCGCGATGCGATACGTGCCCGGCGGCTTGGCAATCGTCCGTTCCCGATCCCGGAACCCGTGACTGTTGATCTCGATCCAGACTCGGCCTTCGCGCGTGTGCCAACCCCGGTAGTGCGGCACATGCCGCACACCACAGTACGGATCGGGCTGATACGCCGAGCCGGTACCCAGCCGGTAGCCGAACGCGCGCAGCGCCACTTCCCCCAGCAACAGGCCAACCACACAGCCGCCAGCCAGCAGCAGGAACCGCGCCAGCAGTACGCGTCTGCGCGTCGCAAACAACCCTGCTCGGGAAGGCGTGTCCATGTTGATAGCGGCCATCAGCTGTCCAGGGCCATCGCGCACTGTACCGCTCCCAGATGCCAAGTTGCTGGTACCAAGTTGCTGATACCAAAGAAACTCCGTCTCGCCGGGCCCCTTTCACCGTGCTCGTGACGAGAACAGGGCCCCACGACTTGCTCCCTCCCCAGTTGCTCCCCGTCTCTGCTCCAGTGTAGGGAGACGACTGCGGCAGGTCTATTCGGCTCGGCGGGAACCGGCTGTGTTGCATCCGGCCGCCGACTGAGGGCATAATTCCAGGCATCTGTCCGTGACGCAGGGACCAACGAAAGGCAAGACAGGCCAGGCAGAAGAGCAGAAGACATGGATCATTCGGTGCGATTACGCGGGACGCCTCGAGGCCGCATCGGGACGGCGCGAACGATGCTCACGCTCCACCTGACCCTGCTGACGGCGGCAGGCGTGTGGGGGGCCGATCCGCCGCTGGTGCTGGAGAATACCCACCTCAGGCTGCATTTTGACGCAGCTACAGGCAGCTGGACCGGCCTGCTTGACAAACAGGCGGGCGACAACCTGGTCGTGTCTGGCGGGGCGCCCGTGAGCGTTGCGCCGGCGCCACCGCCCGTGCTGGACGCGGAACAGGTCGCGCAGGCACTGCGCGCCGGACACGCACTGGACCTGGCCGGCCAGTGGCTGTACACGCCGACGCCGCCCGGCGCAGAGGCGAGTGCAGATTTTCTACAGGGGCGATTTGACGCCGCACAATGGGTGACGACGGTGGTGCCCAGTCGGCGTGGCGCCGGCGACGATCGGCTGCACGACCGCGTGGGGGACTTCTGGTACCGGTGCGAATTCCAGACGCCGGAGTTCGCGCGCGACGAGGAGCTGGCGCTCGTGCTGGGGGCCGTCGACGATTTCGACGAGACGTGGCTCAACGGCCGGCGGATTGGCAGCACAGGTTCCGAGACGCCGCAGGCGTGGCGGACACCGCGCATGTACCGGCTCGCCGCCAGAGAGTTGCGGCGCGAGCAACCCAACGTCCTGCTGATCAAGGTCACCAACGGGGCGTTCGACGGCGGGATCGACGGTCCGGTCGTGCTGGGTGTGGCAACGCACCTGCTGCCCGCGTCCCCCGCCGCGCCGGCACTCACGGCGCATCACCTGGTTGATCAGGAAGGCGTGATGATCCTCCGCATGGCGGCTCCGGATGGACCGTATGAGTACCAGGTGGAGTTCGCACTGCCGGACGACGCGGCCCTGTTCACGCGCCAGCTGTCCGTGAAGAACCGATCGGCCGAGCCCCAGCTGTTTGAGACGATGGTCTACGCCACGCCGCCGCTGAACGTGGGCGCAGACGCGACGGTTGTCTTCCCCGGCAGCCCGCCGGTCGGCGACCTGGCGCTGTCGCAGGTGGGAGAAGGGCGGTCGGCGAGTCCGCGCAGCCTGGAGCCGCTGGCGGTACTCTGGTCTGCCGAGCGGCAGCGGGGGTTGGGAGCGTGGTTTCACTGCGAGGAGGAGTACTCCCCGGTCTCCGTCCGCTGTGTGGGAGCCGGCGGAGCGGTGCGGCACCAGCAGAACGTGATTGTCCGCCTGCAGCCGGGGGAGTCGGTGACGCTGGGGCGGCAGTTCTTCTGGTTGACACACGGGCCGCGGGACGCGGCGCTCCGGGGCATCCAGGAAGCGTATCGCCTGGCGCAGCTGCAGGCTCCCTCCGGTGCGCTGGCGGGACTGCGCGGCATGACACTCTACTGCGGCCATCCCGGCGGCCCGCCGGAACTGGGTTACCTGCGCTACGGCGGATTCCCGGCGCTGACCCGCTATGTCCCGACACTCGCCCGCATGCATATCGACCTGCTCTGGCTCTTGCCCACCTGGGAGCATGGTGATGACGGGCGCTGGAACCTGTACTCTCCGTTCGACCACTTCCAGGTGGATCATCTGCTGGGCACGGCCGACGACTTGAAAGCGCTGTCGAGCGCCTGCGCCGGGCGGGATATCCGACTGATGTTCGACCTGGTCCCGCACGGCCCGCCCGATTTCACACCGCTGGCGAAGGAGCATCCGGAGTGGGCGGCGCAGAAACCGGATGGGACGCCGCAGTACGAGTGGCAGCAGCTGGCGTTCGACAACCACCACCCGGGCTGGCAGGACCACATGCGCCGGGCGGCCGCCTGGAATGCCCGCGAGTACGGCGCGGTAGGCGCCCGCGTCGACTGCGCCGCCGGCGGCCCACTCAACTGGAACCCGAAGCTGACCAATCGCCCGTCGCTCTCCTCGCTCGCCGGCGGGCTGGGCATGAACCGGGCGATCCGCGCGGGATTTGCCAGCGTGCATGCGGGAGTGGTCTTGCTGCCGGAAGAGTACACCGGCGCGAATGTCTTCTGCGGCGTCGGCGACCTGACCTACGACGCGCAATTCTACTTTCTGCAGTCCGACCTGCTGGAACGCAGCGCCTCACCGGAACAGTGGGCAAGCTCGTTCCAGCAGTTCCTGCACGATCAGGCGCTGACGCTCCCGCCCGGGGCGTTGAAGATGCGTTGGATCAGCAACCATGACACAGTCTCGTGGACGTTCCAGAAGCAGCGGCCGGCCCGGGCCTACGGAGTGGCGCGCATGCGGGCGCTCCTGGCATTGTGCGCGCTGATCGAAGGCGTGCCGATGGTCTACCAGGGGGACGAAGATCCGGCAGTGTACGGTGGGGAAGGCGAGTCGAACGTGGAGTTCCTGGCGCAGCTCTATGCGCTGCGCAAACGGCTCGCGGCCGTGCGCGAAGGAACCGCTGACTACCAGTCGGTCCGGGCGACCGGGGGCGTGTTTGCCTGCCTGCGGCAACAGGGCGCGCAGCAGGCGCTGGTGCTGATCAGCTTCAATCCGCAGGGCGTGGAGACGGAAGTCACACTGCCGCCCGGTGCGACCGGCTGGACCCGGGATGCCTTGTCCGGCCAGCGCGTCGAGTCGACTGCGCCGCTGCGGATCCCTGTCGAGCCCTACCAGATACGCGTGCTCGTTGGCGAGTGATGACGGCCGCGTCGTCGCGGTGCTGTGGCGGCGCATTGAGATGGACGTCCCGGCGATGAATAATGCGTGCAATGCGTGCGACACCATGACGGTTTCTGACTCGACTGCCGCCCGGCTGGTTGGCTGCTGCGCCGGCTGGGCCTCGTTCGTCTGGCTCTCCGTGGCCGCGGTCGCGCAGGACACAGCGCCGCCGCCCGGACTGCCAACGTCGATCGTCCCCGACGCGCACTGGACCGCGCGGGCCGCGGAGGACGCCCGGCAGGATCGCAGCACCATCGCCTACGATGGCATCGCCCCGAATCGGTTGGTGTGCGACACGACGCTGCGCGAACTGCCGGACGGGTCCTGGATCCTGTTCATGCTCGCCGGGGGCGAGACGGAACCGCTGCCGGACAACTACATCGGCGTGACGCGCAGCGCCGATCAGGGCCGGACCTGGACGCCGCTCGAGCCATTCCCGGTGGGCCTGCCGCGCGCGGGGCACACGATCGGTCAGTGCCCGACCGAGGTCATGGTTCGCGGCGAGCGCTGCACGCTGTTCTTTTCCACGCACGCCCGGCACTGGGATACACACTGGCGTTCGTGGTTCCTGACCAGCGCCGACGGCTTCCGGACCTGGACTCCGCCCCGCGCGGCGCCGGGGCGTCTGGAAGAACGCACTTTCCTGCGGAACCACCTCGTGACGCGCGATGGACGCATCGTCGTCCCTTTCCAGCACTACATTGGTCCGGATGACGAACAGTCCAAGCCGCCGCTGGATCGCGCGTTTACAAACCCGCGCAACGGCGTGCTCATCAGCACCGATGGCGGCACGACCTGGAGCGAACATGGCAACATCCGGCTCACCACCAACGACCGGTACTTCGGCTGGGCCGAGAACAACGTGGTGGAACTGAGCGACGGCCGGCTCGTGATGCTGATCCGCGCCGACCAGCTCGGTGGCGTGCTCTATCGCGCCGAATCGCCGGACGGTGGCCGCACATGGCCCGAGTTCGCCTCCCGGACCGACATACCGAACCCCGGCAGCAAGGCTACACTTCACCCGCTCGGTGGCGATGCGGTGGCCCTCCTGCACAATCCGAACCCGCGGCACCGCAGCCCGCTGGCGCTCTGGATCAGCTTCGACGGCATGCAGACCTGGCCGTACCAGCGTGTGCTGGTCCGCGAGTCGTGCGACGGCCCTGACGGACGCCTCAACTATCCCGACGGGTTCGTGAGCCGCGACAGACATTGGCTCCACTTCGCGTTCGACGACAACCGCCACCGCGCTGTCGTCTACTCGGCCCGACTGCCGGAGCGCGAGGGAATAGAGAGGAGAGAATAGAGAATAGAGAATAGAGAGGAGAGAGGAGAGCAGGAGGCGATGCAGGCGCACGGGCGCCTGGAGGGCGACCCGCAGGGAGTGCTGATGGGCTATAATGTGGACCGCATCCTATCCGCGGACTTACTCGGAGGAAGACTGATGAGTGGCAGGTCTGGATTCAATCGGCGTCGGTTCCTGGCCGGCACAGCGGCTGCAACGGCCTTCACGATCATTCCGCGGCACGTGCTGGGTGCCCCCGGCCAGCCATCGGCCAACGAGAAGTTGAACGTGGCTGGGATCGGTGTCGGAGGCATGGGTGGGCACGACATCCAACAGGTTCCGACCGAGAACGTCGTCGCGATCTGCGACGTGGATGCGCAGAAGGCTGCGCCGACCGCCGCCCGGTTTCCGGCAGCCAAGGTCTACAGCGACTTCCGCCAGATGCTCGAAACGCAGCCGGACATCGATGCGGTGATGATCGCCACGCCGGACCACAATCATGCGGTGATCACGCTGCAGGCGTTGAAGATGGGCAAGCACGTCTTCTGCCAGAAGCCACTGACGCACAGCGTTCACGAGGCGCTGGCGGTCGCGCGTGCGGCCCGGGAATCCCAGGTGGCCACGCAGATGGGCAATCAGGGCCAGGCGAGTGAGGAGGCCCGGTTGATCTGCGAGTACATCTGGTCGGGCGCGATCGGGCAGGTGCGTGAAATCCACTCCTGGTCGAACCGCCAGCCGGACATCTCGCCGCGCGGGATTCCGCGGCCGAGCGACACGCCGCCGGTACCGGCCGACCTGAACTGGGACCTGTGGATCGGCCCGGCGCCGATGCGGCCCTATCATCCGTGTTATCACCCGTTTGCCTGGCGGGGCTGGTGGGACTTCGGCACCGGCGTGCTGGGCGATATCGGGTGCCACAACCTGTCGGCGGCATTCAAGGCCCTGAAACTCGGCTGGCCAGAGAGCGTGGAGGCCTGCTCGACCCACTGGAACGCGCCGCCGGAGATCCGCAACGAAACCGCCCCCCTGGCGTCGATCGTGACGTTCCGGTTTGCCGCGGACGGAGAGCGTCCGGAAGTCGTCATCAAGTGGTACGACGGCGGCATGATGCCACCGCTGCCGAAAGAGCTCGGCCCCACCAACATCTTTTCCGGCGACGGCACGCTCATCGTGGGGGACGAGGGCCTGCTGCACGGCGCGCGGCTCCTGCCGGACGAACGGCGCAAGGCGGTGGGAACGCCTCCGCGAGTGCTCGATCGATCGCCGGGCCACTACCAGGAATGGATCGACGCGTGTAAAGGCGGGAAGCCGGCCGGGAGCAACTTTGTGGACCATTCCGGACCGCTCGCCGCGGCTGTCCTGATGGGGAACATCGCCATCCGCACCGGTGAGAAACTCTACTGGGACGCCGACCAGCTCCAGTTCAAGAACTCCGACGCCGCCAACGCGCTGCTCCAGCCACCGTATCGCGACGGCTGGTCGCTGTGATGCGGGCGGCCCGGGAAGCGTGAGGGGATCAGGCCATCGTTCAGCTGCAGCGGCGATCCGTGGGGAGCGCGTGTGTGACAGAATCGACCGCCCAGACATCGCAGCCTCGACTGCGTGACTACCTGATCACGCCTCTGTTCCTGGTGTGCCTCGGCGCCATCCTGGTGCTGTTCCACATCCTGCAGGTCCTGGCGCGACGCGTGAGCGTGCGCTGGCAGGAGCACATGTACGACTACCTGTGCCTGTTCCTGCTCCTCGATCTGAAGTACATCGCCCGCGCCCGTTTTGACGTTCAGCTGCCGGGGACGATTCCGACAGATGCACCGGTGGTATTCATTTCGAACCATCAGAGCATGTTCGACATCCCGCTCGAGGGATGGTACCTGCGCGCCCATCGGCCGCGGTTCGTGGCCAAACGGGAGCTGGCCTATGGCGTGCCGGCGGTTTCGTACGCGCTGCGCACCCTGGGGCACGCACTGATCGACCGCAATGACGCGCGACAGTCCATTAGGGCCATCCGGGAGTACGCCCGCCGTCTGCCTGCCTCCGGCCGCTCTGCGGCGATCTTCCCGGAGGGGACGCGGTCGCGCGACGGGGTCATGCAGCCGTTCAAGGGTGCCGGCATCCTGGCCACGCTCAAGGAGCTGCCACACGCCACGATTGTGCCCCTGGCAGTCGACGGTTCGTGGCAGATCGAGCGTTACCGCCTGTGGCCGGTCCCCGTGGGCATGCGTCTCACCCTGCATGTGCTGCCCGCAGTGGATGTGGCGAGTATCCCCCGGCAGCAACTGGCCGAACACATCGACCAGCTGATCCGCTCGGAACTGGAGCGGATGCGGGGGGAATGAGGGCCGCGTGAGCGGCGGGGCGACGCCCCGCAGGCATGGTCCGCTCGGGCGCGGCCGGCGGACCAGCTGCGCGGCGTGCCCGCGCGGTTCTCAGGGTACGGGGTGGGCATCTATAATCGGGAGTTGCCCGCTCCGATCTCGTACGTGACGGATTCGACACCGCTCAAGGAACACAACGATGGCGTCCTCCATCCCACCCCTGACGAAACGACCTGCCTGGCAGGCCCTGGCCACGCACTACCAGAGCATCCGGGACGTGCACCTCCGCGAGCTCTTTGCGCAGGATCCACGGCGCGGCGAATCTCTGACGGCCGAAGCCGCCGGGATCTACCTCGACTATTCCAAGAACCGCATCACCGGCGAGACGCTGGCGCTGCTCATCCAGTTGGCCGAGGAGTCGGGCCTGCAGGCCCGGATCGCGGCCATGTTTGGCGGCGAGAAGATCAATGTGACCGAAGGGCGGGCAGTGCTGCATGTGGCCTTGCGTGCCCCGCGCGACGCGTCGCTGCTGGTGGACGGCCAGGACGTCGTACCGCAGGTCCATGCCGTGCTGGACAAGATGGCCGATTTCGCCCGGCGGGTGCGGCGAGGCCAGTGGACAGGCCACACCGGCAAACGCATCCGCGCTGTCGTCAACATCGGCATCGGCGGCTCGGACCTGGGGCCGGTGATGGCCTGCGAGGCGCTCAGGCATTACAGCGACCGCTCCCTCACGTTCCGGTTTGTCTCCAACGTCGACGGCACCGATTTCGCGGAAGCGGTACACGATCTGGATCCGGCGGAGACGCTGTGCATCATCTCGTCCAAGACGTTCACGACGCTGGAGACCATGACCAATGCGCAGTCCGCGCGGGCGTGGCTGCTGGCCGGCCTGGGGGGCGATGCCGCGGCGGTCGCCCGGCACTTCGTCGCCGTGTCCACCAACGCGGCCAAGGTGGCCGAATTCGGGATCGATACCGCCAACATGTTCGAGTTCTGGGACTGGGTGGGGGGGCGTTACTCGCTCGATTCCGCCATCGGACTCTCGACGATGCTGGCCATCGGCCCCGAGCATTTCCGCGCGCTGCTCAATGGGTTCCACCAGATGGACGAGCACTTCCGCACCGCGCCACTGGCGGGCAATCTGCCGGTGCTCCTGGCCCTGCTCTCTGTCTGGTATACGAACTTCTTCGGCGCAGCGACGCTGGCAGTCCTGCCGTACGACCAGTACCTGAAGCGGTTCCCGGCCTACCTGCAGCAACTGACCATGGAGAGCAACGGGAAACGCGTGACGCGTGACGGGATCGCCGTCACCTATGACACCAGCCCGATCTACTGGGGCGAACCGGGCACCAACGGCCAACACTCCTTCTACCAGCTGATCCACCAGGGCACGCGCCTCATTCCGTGCGACTTCATCGCCTTTGTCGAGTCGCTCAACCCGTGCGGCCGCCATCACGATATGCTTCTGGCCAACGTGTTCGCACAGGCCGAGGCGCTGGCCTTCGGCAAGACGGCCGACGAGGTCCAGGCCGAAGGCACGCCGGACTGGCTGGTCCCGCACCGCGTCTTCGAGGGCAATCGACCCTCCAACACGATCCTCCTGCAGCGGCTCACTCCAGAGACACTCGGCAAACTCATCGCACTCTACGAACACTGCGTGTTCACCCAGGGCGTAATCTGGGACGTCGATTCGTTCGATCAGTGGGGTGTCGAGCTGGGCAAGGTGCTCGCACAGCAGATCGTGCCGGAACTGGAGAGCTCCGAGGAGCCGCCACTGGCGCACGACAGTTCCACCAATCAGCTCATTCGGCGGTATCGCAAGTCCAAGAGATCCTAGGAGCAGCGCCATGTCATTACTGATGGTCACCAGCATGTGCATGTTCTGGACCGCAGTCCCTGCGGATCAAGCCCCCCCGCCGGACACGGCCCGCTCAGTCTACCAGCGTTGGGAACATGGCCTGCCGAACGATCCGGGCTTCTTTCCGGTCGCCGTCTGGCTGCAGGCGCCCCGCAACGCCAAACGCTTCCAGGCCGCCGGCATCAACCTGTATGTCGGCCTGTGGAACGGGCCCACAGAGGAACAGCTGGCCGCGCTGAAGGAGGCTGGCATGCCGGTGATCTGCGACCAGAACCGGGTGGGCCTGACGTCGCCGCATGCCGATGTGATCGTCGGCTGGATGCACGGCGACGAACCGGACAACGCCCAGGCACGCCGCGGCGGCAACGGCTACGATCCCCCGATCCTGCCGAGCCGGATAGAAGCCGATTACCGCGAGATCCAGCAGCGCGACGCCACCCGCCCAGTGCTGCTGAACCTCGGCCAGGGCGTCGCCTATGACCACTGGATCGGTCGCGGTGTGCGGACCAACCATCCCGAAGACTATGCCGAGTATGTCAAAGGGTGCGACATCGTTTCGTTTGACATCTACCCGGTCGTGCACGATCGGGAGGAAGTCGCCGGAAAACTGGAGTTCGTCCCCCTCGGTGTCGAACGGCTGCGCCACTGGACGCGCGACGAGAAGATCGTCTGGAACTGCATTGAGTGCAGCCGCATCAGCAACACGCAGGTCAAACCGACCGCGGAACAGATCCGGGCCGAGGTCTGGATGTCGCTGATCCACGGCTCCCGCGGCCTGATCTACTTCGTCCACCAGTTCGAACCGAGTTTCCAGGAAGCCTCGCTCCTGGAGGACGCCGAACTGCTGGCCGGAGTGACCGCCATCAATCAACAGATCCACGAACTCGCACCAGTACTCAACAGCCCGACCGTGGACGACGCAGTGCAGGTGACCAGCTCGCCGACCGCAGTCCCGATCGCCACGCTGTGCAAGCGCCATGACGGGGCCACCTACCTGTTCGCCGCCTGCATGCGGAACCAGCCCGCACAGGCCACCATCGAGTGGCGGGACGCGTCGCCGGACATGGCAGCACAGGTGCTTGGCGAGAACCGATCGATTCCCCTCCAGAACGGCCGGTTCCAGGACGACTTCGGGCCCTATGGAGTGCACCTGTATCGCGTACAGAAGGACCAGTAGGAGTCGTTCCATGAATCGCCGAATGGATGCAAGGCATTGGATGTGTTTCGCCTGGACCGTCACGTTACTGGTGGCAGGCGGGGCGCGCGCGGATGAAGCCGACGCGGCGGGGCAGGCGCGCCGGCCAGCTAGCGGAAACAGCTGGATCTCGCTGCCGAGCCCCAAGGCGATGCTGGACAACGCCATTCGCTGGAGCGATGTGCACTTCTTTCACCAATGGAAAATCCAGGAGCATGTCGACACGGGCGAATGCCGGCTGCTGGACGAAGACGGGAAGCCGCACATCACCGGCACGTACGAGGCCTGCCGTGCGAAGCTCGAGTCGATTCAGCGCGAACAGGATCTGCCGCGGATGCAGGGCAAAGGGGTCGTGCTGCTGCATGGACTGGCAGCCCCTGCCTGGTCAATGCAGTTGCTCGCCCGGCATCTGCGCAAACATGGCGGCTACCAGACCTTCGTGGTCGAGTACTCCAGCCTGCGGTCGACCATCGACGACCAGGCGCGCAGCCTGGCCCGGGTCGTCCACAGCCTGGAAGGCATCGAAGAGATCAACATGGTGGGCCACAGCATGGGCAACATCGTCATCCGGCGTTACCTGGCCGGCGACAACACGCCCGGGATGGGCTGGCGCCCGGACCCGCGAGTTGCCCGCATCGTGATGATCGCACCACCCAATCACGGAGCGCTCGCCGCCGTGCGGCTGTCGGACAACTCCGTGTTCCAGGCGGTGTTCGGTGAGTCGGGTCAGCAGTTGGGCGCAGACTGGGGAAACTTGGAGGCCCGACTGGCCACGCCAGCCACCGAGTTCGGCATTATTGCCGGCGGTTGGGGCAATAAGCTGGGACTCAATCCCTTTCAGCCCGGAGACGACGACGGTCGCATCTCGGTCGAGACCACACGACTGGCCGGAGCAACCGACTTCCTCGTGGTCCCAGCTGTCCACGAGCTGATTGCCCACGACCCACGTGTCCTCGGTTACACACTGACGTTTCTCACGTCTGGCTATTTCGTTTCGCCCACGGCAAAACACGGCATTCCGCACGCACCAAACGCCGCGCATCCGGGCGCGGGTGGCCGCTGAATGCGGCATCCACTGACAGCTGTCGTACCCCGTTGGCTGGGAACAGCGCGGCCGATTGTGTGTGGCAATTGGCGTTGCTTCGGCTATAGTAGCTGGAGAGTACTGTGCGGGTCCGCTCCCCAGAGCCCGACCAGCGGATGTGCATCGGTTCTGGCCACCCGGGAGGTAATATGAGCCTTTCTTTCGCCCCTGGATGCGAACAGCGGACCACGGCGGACGGGACGCAGTTGCGCTTCTACGACACGGGATCAGGCCAGGTTCCGGTAGTGTTGCTGCACGGGCTGTTTGGCAGTCCTGCCAACTGGCAGCCCGTCGTGGGTGCGTTGGGCGACCACTATCGGTTTCTCGCACTGCAGCTGCCGATCGAGTTTGGCACGGAGCGCCGCCACACGGCCTTCAGTTCGTTGAGTCAGCTGACCGACCATGTCCTGCGGTTCTTCGACACCCTGGGGCTCGATTCGGCAGTCCTGTGCGGCAACTCGCTGGGCGGTCAGGTGGCGCTTGATTTCTATCTGCAACATCCCCGGCGCGTGGATCGTCTGGTGCTGAGCGGAAGTGCCGGGCTGTATGAGCGCAGCCTCAGCGGGGGACAGCATCCGCGACTGAGCCGCCGGTTCGTCCGCGAGCAGGCAGCGGAGATTTTTTTCGACGCGGCGCACGTAAGCGAGTCGTTGGTGGACGACATTTATGTGATGTTGTGCGATCGCGAGTATCGGCGTTTCCTGTTGAAGGTCGCGAAAGCCACGCGCGACCGATACATGCTCGACGAGCTGGCCAAGGTGCACGTCCCGACGTTGATTGTGTGGGGGCGTGACGACACGATTACCCCGCCGTTTGTCGCCGAGCAGTTCCGAAACCACATTGCTGGTGCCGAACTGGTCTTTCTCGATCGCTGCGGGCACGCGCCGCCCATCGAGCGTCCCGATGAGTTTGCGCGCGTGCTGCACGAATTCCTCGGCGACCTGGCAGCCGACCAGGTCTGTTGGGTGAAGAAGCCACGTTGAGCGGTGGGGACAGGATCCAGGCGATCAAGTGCAGGCAGCGTGGCACTGTCCCGATCATCTGGACGGCCACGGTACGCCGATCGCCGGTGGCGGTACTGGAGCAGGCGCAGCGGCGGAAGCGTCAGCCGGCGGGCGCCCCGGTCGGAGCGGGCTCGGCCAACAGGATCTTGACGATGGCCTCCAGAAACGCGTACTCGTGCGTACCGACGATCTTGGCGCGCACCTTGCCCGTCCGGTCGATGAACAGAGTCGTCGGGTAGCCACTGAAGTTCGGCACCTGCTGCTGTATCTCCTCGGTCCCCAGGGCGCACGGGTAATTGATGCCGCTGTCCTGTACAAACTGAGCGACGACCTCGGTCTTCGCCGCGTCGTCCCCCGCCTGCTCGTAGTTGAGCCCGATCATTTGAAAGCCCTGCGGGCCGTACTCGGTCTGAAGCCGGATAAAGGAGGGGATCTCCTCTTTACAGGGCGGACACCAGGTTCCCCAGATGTCGACGATCACGACCTTGCCCAGGTAATCAACCAGGTTGAGGGTCTGCCCGGTGATGTCCGTGAGGGCAAAGTCAAACGGAAAGGCCTCGTTCGAGTTCAGCACCAGCTCCACGATCAGCTGCTCCCACGCGGCCAGCTGCTGGTCGAAATCGGGCAGCTCGCGCAGGGCGGCCAGATCGGGATCATCCCGCAGCAACTCGACGCGGTTGAAACCCATCTCGATCGCTTGCTGCACGGCCGCTTTGGCCTCGTCGGGTCGGCCGCTGAGCGCCTCGGCGCAGGCCCCGTTGTAGAAGACACCGCTCAGTGCTTCGCGCATGTCCGGGGATAACTCCTGCCCCGATTCCTCCACCAGCGCCCGCGCCAGCTCCAGGGCCGCCTGGTAGGCTTCCAGGCCTCGCTCCTTCTTGCCCGTCGCACTGAGCGCCGAGCCAACCTGATGGAGCAAGTACAGTCGCTGCATGCGCCGCAGGGTATTGCCCGGCTCCTGCGCCAACCGTTCCTCGACCTGGCGGTAAGCCGCATTGGCCTCCTCATTGCCTAAGGCCGCGACGAGGTCTTCAAATGGCAGCTTGGGCGCAGCCACTGCCTCGTCGGCCGGCGGTGTCAATTCCGGACTGGCAGCGCCACCCGGCTGGCTGTCCGCCGCCAAGCCGGTGGTGGGCACCGCCTCCTGACCCTCCGGAAGCGTTTCGACCGCGGTGGCACCTGCCGCCCCAGCCTCCTTACCGGGCGCCGGCGGGGAGGGATCTGAGGGGCTCTTGGTGCACCCGGCGACCAGCAGCGTGACAACGAGGCACATCCAGCGCATGGCAGAACGACTCATTCGGACTCTCCCGACAGAAACACAATGGCGACACATCCGGGCAGGGAGACCTGCGCACCGCTGCACCAGCCCTCCGACCCACTCGTGCCCGTAGCATCGCAGGACCAATCCGGCAGATCAAGCCGCCTTCGAGTTCAGGCGAACCTGCCGACCAGCGGTTCCTCGATGTGGCGATAGTCCTTGAGCTTCATCCGGATCGCTTCGTGATGCGTGTTGCCCTCGAACACGATCTCTTCATCCTCAAGCAGGCTTTCGTCCACCATCGTCTTCATCCCGTATTGCCGCCCGAACGGGGGCAGCACCCCCGTTTCGCAATCGGGACACTGCTGCGCAAGCTCCCGTTCGGTCGCCAGTTCCACCTGCCCGCCCCCCAGGACCTCGGCGGCACGGTCCAGATCGACGCTGCGATTGGCCGGCAGCACCGCGACCACGAAGGTCCGGCCTCCGTCGGCCCGCAACAGGACCGTCTTGGCGACCAGGCGTCCCGAGACATGCACAGCCTGGGCCAGATGTTGCGCGTCGTACGTGTCACAGTGCGGTATGAGTTCGAACTTGATCTTCTCCTGCCGCAGGAAATCTGGAATGTTCATGGTCTTCCCCCTGTCTGCGTTTGCGCCGTGGGACTGCCGTGGACTCACACCCTACGTATAATGAGAGGGAGCAAGTCATGTACCGCGCAGATGGCGGCACAGCACAGGGAACCGGGACGGGTTGCGGACCGCTTGGCCCGCGTGTGAGACGCGGGCAATTGTTCGACAAACGGTCGGGCATGCGAGTACGCCTCATGCGAAGTTTCATCGTCGTGGGGATGTGCGGGATCATGTGCGGGGGGCTCCTGCCATGTGCCGGTCCGCACAGCAGGTGCGCCATTCCGCACGCCGCCTGGTCGCTTGCGGAGCGGGCGGCCGGCCCCATCTTCCCGTCTGGAGGGCTGCCTGCCTCCTCATCTCTCTTCACATGTTTCGTTCGTGCATCTGGTTGTCCCGAGATCTATCACGATTGGACAGAACCATGGATTCACTCGGCATGCGCACATTGCGGTCGATGATTCAGCAACAGTCTGGCCCCTGTGTCTCCGTCTACCTGCCGACGCACGCGGGCAGTGAGAACGGGCAGCAGGACCCGGTACGCCTGAAGAACCTGTTGCAGCAAGCGGAGCAGCAGCTTGTTGAGCAGGGTGTGCGGCCGGCCGCTGCGCGGCGCATGCTGCAGGCGGCGCGTGACGTGCCTGCCGATGCCGGGTTCTGGGAAGGGCGTGGGCGCGGCCTGGCCCTGTTCATTACGCCTGACGACCTGGCGCGGTACCGGCTGCCGCAGAGTGTCCGGGAGTCGGTGCAGGTGGGGAAGCGTTATCACCTCAAGCCGCTGTTGGCCATGTACAACGCCGCGGAACGCTTCTTCGTCTTGTCGTTGAGCCAGCAGCGTGCGCGGCTGTGGCGTGGAGCGCGTGACGGCTTGCAGGAGCTGGCGGTGGAGGGCTTGCCCGCCGGCATCAAGGAGGCGCTGAACTACACCGTGGTGGGCCGGGGCACGGCCGCCCATCCTGCGGCCCCCGGAGGGCTGGGGAAGCAGGGAGCCGTGTTCCATGCGCAGGGCAACCAGGCCGAGACGCACAAAGAAGATCTCGCCGCCTACTTCCGCCTGATTGATCTGGCGCTGCAGCCTGTGCTGCGGGATCAGCGCAGCCCCCTGTTGTTGGCCGGCGTCGCATATCTGCTGCCCATTTATCGGGAGGTCAACAGCTACCCCTGCCTGGCCGCGCCCGAGCTGGCCGGCAACCACGACCACCTGTCCGCGCACCAGTTGTTCCAGCGTGTGTGGCCGCTGGTCGAACCGCTGTTCGCACAGACGCGGCTGGAGGCCACGCAGCGTCATGCGCAACTGGTCGGTACGCCGCGCACCTCCCGCGACATCCGGCAGATCCTGCCGGCCGCGAATGCCGGACGGGTCGACACCGTGTTTGTAGATCGCGAGGCGCAACAATGGGGCACCTTCCATCCCGACACGGGTGACGTCGAACTGCACGGCGACTGCCAGGCAGGAGACGAGGATCTGCTCGATCTGGCTGCCGTCGAAACGCTCGCGCATCGGGGCACCGTCTACGCGGTCGCCACCGATCAGGTGCCGGAGGGCACGCCCGTGGCCGCGCTGTTTCGCTGGTGACGGATTCGCGGCGATCAATTAGACTACCGTGATGGATACTCATCAGCGAGTCTTGTTTGTCGACGCGACGTCCAACTACTACCGCATTGACCGGTATCCGGTGGGCGATCCGTTCTTCGGACCCGTGGATCTGGGCCTGCACCTGGCCTTCAAGCACCACTCTCTCAACATCGGCGTGGGGCTGCTGGCCGGATCGATTCTGCCGGGCTCCAATCGCCTGGTCGTGACCGGCTTCTCCCCCGCCTGGGAGGGCTTCTACGTCTCGACCATGGGCGGTGCCGCGCTGGTGTTTGACAATCTCGGCGTGAACATGCTGTCGATTGTCGGGCGTGCGCCGGTCCCGTCGGTGCTGTACCTCAACCGCCAGGGTGGAGAGCACGTCGAGGTGGAGCTATCGCCGATCGATCTGGAAGCGGCCTGGGATTCCGGTGCGGGGGGCATCTACGGCCTGCTGCAACAGGTGCTGGAGCGCTTTGGCGGCCACTATGAATCGGACCCGCGCATACTGGGTGTGGGGCGTGCCGCCGCGGAGACGGACTTTGGCGCTCTGGGGTCGGCGCCGATCAAGAACGGTCTGCTCACGCCCACCGACACCTGGGCCGGCCGGGGCGGTTTCGGTTCCCGGCTCCTGCAGCGGCACAACGTATGCGCCATCATCTATGGCGGGACGTTCAGCGACGAGGACTTCCGCGATCGCAAGGTCGCCGACGAGTGGTTCGTGGACAAGCACGAGCAGAAGCTCCGCGCCGTCGATTTCGAAGCCACGACCAAGTACCGTTTCGACCCGGGGCTGGAGACCGGCGGCACGTTGGGCGTCAACTACGCCAAGGTCGGGGGGCGCCTCCTGTACTTCAACTATCGCAGCATTTACGCCCGTGAAGAAGAGCGGCTGCGGGTCCACGAGCAGTTCATCGTCAACCACTACCTGAAGCAGTTCAACCAGGAGACGATTGCGCCCAAGCAGCAGGCGAACTGTGGCGAACCGTGCGCGGCGGTCTGCAAGAAGCTGCGCGCGGAGTACAAGAAGGATTTCGAACCGTACCAGACGATGGGTCCGCTGGTCGGGGTATTCGATCAGCGGGCTGCAGAACGGCTTAACCACCGCGCCGATCAGTACGGGTTTGACGCGATTTCGGTGGGGGGCGTACTGGCCTGGCTGATGGACTGCCTGGACACCGGGACGCTGGCTCCGGCCGAACTGGGCGTGACCGCGCGTCCCTGTTTCACGGTCGACGGTTTCGACGTGGTCGCCGACTCGGCCCACAACGCGGATCTGGGAATCGAACTGCTCGACTCGATCGTTGACCGCCGCGGCCTGGTGGACCTGCGTCAGGGGGCCCGCAAATTCGCGCGGCGTCTGGCGCGTGACAAGGGGCGGGCGGCGCTTGAGCCCTTCGTCTACACGGCGTTCGGCCGCAACGGGTGGATGGTCCCCAATCAGTACTGGACCCCCGGCGTGCTCGCCCCGATGGCGGCGATGGGCCGTTACTACATGTACTATGGCTACGACTTCACCCCCCCGCGCTCGCTGGGCGCCATCTGCGCAGAACTGATGCGCACGGAGATGATGCTCGACAATCTCGGCTTCTGCCGCTTCCATCGCGCCTGGGCACAGGACATGATCCCCACGATCATCGAGTCTCTCTATGGGCTCAAAGACCGCATGCTGCAGGAACTGCACGTGACAGTCCGGCGCGTCCATTGCCGCAACGCGTCGAACTTCTGGGAGTCACATCGCTGCGTCGACCTGGTGCGTTCGTTTCTCGTGCGCAAACGGGATGTGGAGCAGGAGCAGCGGCCCGAGCTGCACGACTGGATCGCGCGGTTCGAAGCGAATGAGCGGGACGCTGCGGCGGCCTTCTGGTATGAGATCCACCGCGGGGTCATGGAATCGTTGCGGGAGTAGTGGCGCGGCGTTGGACGACGTTTCGGGCCTCTACTCCTGCCCGGATCCCGGCGGCCTTTGCAGCGTGACGATGACGGGAAAGTGATCCGAAGGGGTGCGGCCGTCGCGCGCTGTACGATCGATCACGGCACTCGCGATGTGCCAATCGGGCGAGACCCCGACCCAATCGATGCGCGCTCCCTCCGTGGCGTCCGCCTGGAAGCCGCAGAACGTCCCTTCGTCTGCGACACGGTCAGGATGTACGACACGATAGCTGTCCCGCACCGGCGCGGGCTGGCCGTCGGCAGGCCCGAACAGCGCCGCATACGGCGGGCTCGCCTCCGCCGTGTTGAAATCGCCGGTCACGACAATCGCACAGCCTGTGCCCAGCGTCTCGATCTGCCGGCGGAGCAGCCGCGCCGACTCGAGCCGTGCCGTCGGTCCGCGGTGATCGAAGTGCGTGTTGAAGAACGCGATCGGTGGAGCATCGGCCTGGCGGCGATCGCGCAGCTTGACCCACGTGACCATGCGTGGCAGCGAGCTGTCCCAGCTCTTGCTCCCCACCTCGTGCGGCGTCTCGCTCAACCAGAAATGCCCCCCCTCGAGTTTCTCGAAACGCTCGCGTTTGTAGAACAAGGCCATCATCTCCCCCTGCTCCTGACCGTCGTCCCGACCCGCGCCCAGGTGGTCATACCCGGCCAGCTGCTCGGCCAGGTAGTCGCGTTGAAACGCCAGTGTCTCCTGTGTCCCCAGCAGGTCCGGATCGCACGCGCGAATGGTCTCCACCAGGAAGTCCCGGCGGCGATCCCAATGGTTGTCGCCGTCCTGCGCGGATCCGTATCGGATGTTGAAACTCATCACCCGCACCGCGCTGTCCGGTGCGGCCTCTTCGACGGCCGGCGCGCCAGAGAGCACCAGACTCAGATACACCAGTCCCGAGATATTCAACGGCGTACACATGGATCGCGTTCCTTTCTGCTGCAGGCTGCCCACGCCCGCAGAATACGGCGTTCCCGCGCGCCGGTCAACCAGCCGGCCTGAGCCGCGGGGGAACCTGCGGGGCGCGATGGCGACCGTGCAGGTCCCGGCCGGTGTCTGATTCCGCGTGCCGTGACGGCGGTGGTTTCGCGCTGCGTCAAGAGTTAGAATGGGACCGGAAAGGATCGCTCCCATGACGAGTCTGCTGCTGAAGTGGAATGCCGCACTGTGGTGCCTCCTGTGTGTCGCGGCCGCGCGGGCAAACGATGTCCCTCCCGCCGACACTCCAGCGGTGCTGACGCGCGCGCTGGCCGGGCCGCTCGGCCAGGTCGAGCAGGTCGTGTTCGCGGTGCGGCTGGGATACGACGACCCGCACTGGTATGCGAACATCGGCTACTTCTGCGACGATGAGAACAAGAAAGCCTATGCCGGCAACGGCCAACCGGATGTCGGCAAACTCTGCCTGCTGCATGTGCCTACCCGGTCCGTCACCCTCCTGTTCGATGCGCAGGGTGGCTCCATCCGCGACCCGGAAGTCCACTACGACGCCCGGAAAGTCTTGTTCTCCTACCGCCAGGCGGGCACCGATCACTATCACCTCTACGAGATCAACGTCGACGGCTCGGAACTCAAACAGCTGACGTCCGGACCCTACGACGACTACGAACCGGCCTACCTGCCCGATGGCGGCATCGTCTTTGTGTCAACACGTTGTCAGTGCTGGGTAAACTGCTGGATGACGCAGGTGGGCGTCCTCTATCGCTGCGATGCCGACGGCGGCAACATCCAGCGACTGTCGCACAACCCGGAACATGACAACACCCCGGCGGTCCTGCCGGACGGCCGGATCCTGTACACGCGCTGGGAATACGTCGATCGCAGCCAGGTCGAATTCCACCACCTGTGGACGATCAACCCTGACGGCAGCGGCGAGATGGCCTACTACGGAAACATGCATCCCGGCATCGTCATGATTGACGCGAAGCCGATCCCCAACTCGCGGGACGTGCTGGCCAACTTCTCCCCCGGCCACGGCGTCACAGATCATCAGGGTCATGTGACCATCGTATCGCCGGCCGAGGGGCCGGACAGCCTGCCCACCGCGCGGCAGCTGACCAACGTCTGGCCCCCGTACAAGGACCCCTTTCCCCTCTCCGGCGACTGCTTCCTCGTCGCCCAGGAGAACAAGCTGCTGGTGATGGACGGAGCCGGCCAGACGGAGTTGCTGTATGCGGAGCCAGCACCCGGGCTGGTGCACGAGCCCCGGCCGGTGATCGTGCGGCCGCGCGAGCGGCAGATTGCCCCGCGCGTGCATGCGGAGCACCCGGTCGGCCGCCTGGTCCTGGCCGACGTCTACCAGGGGCGCAACATGGAGGGCGTCCAGCGGGGGGACATCCAGAAGCTGCTGGTGCTGGAGCTGCTCCCCAAGCAGGTCAACTTCAGCGGCGGGCCCGACCTGGTCTCCTGGCTCGGCACGTTCTCGCTCGAACGCGTGCTGGGAACCGTCCCGGTGGAAGCCGATGGGTCGGCCTCCTTCGAAGTCCCCGCCTGCCGGCCCGTCTTCTTCGTGGCGTTGGACGAGCACGACATGTCGGTGCAGCGGATGCACAGTTTCGTGAGCGTGATGCCGGGCGAGACCACAAGCTGCGTGGGATGCCATGAACCGCGGTCCCAGACCCCCGCCTCGCCCGCGCAGCCACTGCTGCTGGCCCTGCAGCGCCCGCCCAGCAAGATCCAGCCCTTTGCAGGTCTGCCCGATGTGCTGGACTTTCCCCACGACATCCAGCCGATTCTGGATCGGCACTGCGTGGCCTGCCATGATTACCAGCGGCGCGAAGGGCATACCGTGCTGGCCGGCGACCTCGGCCCGCAATGGTCCCACAGCTACTTCCATCTCCTGGCACACCAGCAGGTGAGCGACGGGCGCAACGGCCTGGGTAACTACCCACCCCGCTCGATCGGCAGCGCGGCCAGCCCGCTGCTGCAGAAACTCGACGCATCGCACTACGACATACGGGTCACCCCTGAGGAATGGCGCACCGTCTGGTTGTGGATCGAGAGCGGCGCACCGTACGCCGGCAGCTACGCCGGACTGCGAAACGCCGAAGACCAGACGATTGACGGCCGAGCCGGCTGGCGCGTCTATGCGGAGAACCACGCGCTCCTCAAAGAGCGCTGCGGCTCCTGCCACGCCCTCGGCGAACCGAAGAACGAGACCGGGCGAGCCATTCCGTTCAGCCCGAGCGGCTCCCGCAACGCCCGCGGGCTGAGCCGCCGCATCGGTGAATGGGAACGCGTTGTCCTGGAAAACGACCCGCAGGTGAAGTTCAGCCCGAACATCCTCGTTAACCTCACGCGCCCGGAACTCTCCCCCCTGCTCCTCGGACCGCTGGCCCGCAGCGCCGGCGGCTGGGAAAGCTGCGGCGCAGTCTTCTCCGATACCGACGATCCGGCCTATCAGCACTTGCTCGCCTCCATTCAACGCGGCAAGGCCGAGGCGGATTCCCGCCCTCGCTACGGCACCCCCGGATTCCGCCCGAATCGCCAGTACATCCGGGAACTCAAACGCTACGGGATCCTTGCCGCCGATTTCGATCCCGACCACTCGCCCATCGATATTTTCGAGGCTGATCGCGCGTACTGGAGTAAGGATGTCTACGGCCCTCCCGCCGTGGAGTAATGCCGCTCCCCCGCCCCCCCAATGCCCGTGCCGCCGTGCTCGTCACTCGGAACCTGCCGCCCAGGCCCGCCACAACTCAGCGGACGAAAGCGAGCACGAGCACGAGCACGAGGAGGAGGAAGGCTGGGGACGGTTAATCCACAGCAATGAACTCAATCTCGATTGCGTGCGGTGCGGCATAGTGTGCGGGATACAGCCACGCGCCGAAGCAGACATTGACTCCGACCAGGTCAGCCGGGCGCATGCGATCGTGTTCCCCGCCGCGATTCGCAGGCGCGCCGGCCCAATGGCTGAAGTATCGCAATGAATCGAGCGGGACCCGCACGTCCTGCCACTGTTCGGACAGCGGCACTTCGGTACCCCAGACGGCACCATCCCGTTCCAGCAGCACAATTTCCAGCCGGTTCGTCGTCGGTTCCAGTGCGCGCGCGCGGATCCGCAGCGTGGTGCGGTCCGCGAGGAAGGTGCGCCACGGATCCAGTTCGTCGTCCAGTTCATGGCGGAAGGACACCGCGCTCGGTACCGGACCGAATTGCCGGACGGCCAGCTGCAGTGCGGTGCGGCCGGGGCCTGAGGCGGCCACCATCCGCTGCTCGCAGGGCGTGCTGCCCGAGAGACTCACCGCGTCCCGCGCCGCGTCGAAGATCACGGCCGGCGCATCGGCCGGCAGAATCTCCACCTGCCAGCCATCCCGGTCCGAGTCCGGCGCTGATCCCTCGGGGAAACGCCGCACGGTGTCGCCCGTGTGGATTTCCAGGGCGTAGCGTAGCGTTCCGGCCGTCAGCCAATCACCAGGCAGTGTGCCGCGGTACTGGTAGCCGCGATCGCGCTCGAGCACCAGGCGGCGAGTCTCTTCAGCGCCGGGCGGCACCACCGCCAGTGCCACGCGGTCGGGTGGCTGGTCACCGACGGCCGTAAAGGCCAGACGCAGCTCCTGGCCGACCAGAGCGCGCGGCAGCGGATCATGGCGGACCGCCCAGTGGGTGGCGGACTCCGGCAGCGCCACGAATTCCGCCAGCTCGACGGCGGCGGCCAGCCCACCGCTGTGCACCAGGTCCGGCACAACACCCGAGCGGCTCAACACATACACCCCCGGCCGCACCGCAAACCGACCGGCCGCCGCCGTCACGTCGTACGGATTGCCCTGGTTCACGGCCTGCACCCGGAACGAGCTGCCCAGATCATCCAGGCTGATGGCCATCGGCCACTCGCGCCAGAGAATCCGCGCGACCTCGCGTTCCAGGCTGTGCCGACCGTACGGATCGTTGACCCACACCACATCCGGATACAGTTCCAGGCGCCACACGCCGGGCGAGAGCCTGTCCAGGAAGTAGGCTCCCGTCCCTTCGTAGTCCACCACCGGCGACGACCCGCAGCCGATGATCCGTTCCAGCGTCGCGGCCGATGGAGGCTTTGTGGCGGTCGTATTCGAGTAGTAGAA
>DAISIS010000005.1:0-34495 GCA_036821925.1 Pirellulaceae bacterium | reverse complement strand
CGCCTTGAGTCGCTGTGGCATCGAATGTGGTCGCTCCTGTGTCGCGGCCCATCGCCTGGCCCGCTTGGCAGACGCCGGCGCGGCGTGGGGCAGCATGGCGTGTTCGTGCGCGTCGGCAATTGAGTCTACCGGACGGGGCGCAGCGATGCCACCGTCAGCGCCGGGCCGCGTACCTTGTGCGCAGTCCGACAGCCGGGTAGGATCGGGCTGGGAACTGTCTTCCACAGAGATCGGGAGCCCATGTCATGAACAGCAGAACCGTTGACTCCATTCGGTTATGGCAACGTGCCGCTCTGGTAGCGGCGTGGCTCGCAGCGGGAGCCGCCTGGCCAGCCGGCTCGGCGCAGGGAGAGGATCCGCCACGCTTGAAGCGCGCTGAGAGTTTCCTGGGCATTCACTTCGATTTCCATGCCGGAGAAGACTGCACGGAAGTCGGCAAGCATACGACACCGGAAATGGTGGAGAACATCATCAACCTGGTCCAGCCCGATTACCTGCAGATCGACTGCAAGGGGCATCCGGGCGTGTCGAGCTATCCGACCAAGGTGGGCCATCCGGTGCCTGGGTTCGTGGGGGATCCGTTGCGGGTGTGGCGTGACGTGACGGCCCGGCGTGGCGTGGGGCTGTACATGCACTATTCGGGCGTGTGGGACTCGCACGCCGTGCAAACGCATCCCGCCTGGGCGGTGATCAATGCCGACGGCTCCGTGAGTGACCGGATCACGTCGTTCTTCGGCCCCTACGCCGATGAGCTGCTCATCCCGCAGCTGCGCGAGCTGGCAGGCGATTACGGCGTGGACGGAGTGTGGGTGGACGGCGAGTGCTGGGCGGCGGCACCCGATTATGGCGAGGCGGCCTTGCAGGCGTTTCGCAGCGCAACGGGCATCCAGGACGTGCCGCGCCAACCGGGTGAAGCCCATTGGTACGAGTTCCTCCAGTTCCACCGGCAGGCCTTCCGCGATTACCTGAACTACTACATTGCGGAAGTCAAGAAGACGCATCCCGACTTCCAGATATGCAGCAACTGGGCATTCACCGATCACATGCCCGAGCCGGTGTGTGCGCCGGTGGATTTCCTGTCGGGGGACTACTCGCCACAGGACAGCGTGAACTCCGCGCGGATCGCCGGGCGTTTCCTGACGCGGCAGGGCACGCCGTGGGACCTGATGGCCTGGAGCTTCAGCACCCAGCCCGAACGGCGCCAGAAGACCGCCGTGCAGCTGCAGCGCGAAGCGTCCGTCGTGCTGGCGCTGGGGGGCGGTTTCCAGGCCTACTTCAAACAGAAGCGGGACGGCTCGATCTACGACGAACAGATGCCGGTGATGGCCGAGGTGGCGAAGTTCTGCCGCGCACGCCAGGCACTCTGCCACCATGCCGAAGCTGTGCCGCAGGTAGCGCTGCTGTATTCCACCGCGGCGCACTACCGCAGAGTCAACGGCCTGTTCCCGCGCGATCCGGCGCGCCTGTGCGGTGTGCTCAACGCGTTGCTCGAAAGCCAACTGTCGGTGGAGGTACTGGCTGAGCATCACCTCGCGGGGAGAATGAGCGAGTATCCGTTGATTGTGGTGCCTGAGTGGGAGTACCTGGAGCCGCAGTTCAAGAGTGATCTCGTCGCATATGCCGCGGGGGGCGGCAACCTGCTGCTCATCGGCCCGCGCACTGCCAGCCTGTTCGCCACCGAGCTGGCGGTCACGCTGCGCGACGCCCCCAGGCCGCACGGCCCGGTCTATCTGGCACACCACGGCGACCTGACGGCGACGCAAGGTGAGGCCCAGTCGGTGGAACTGCGACCGGCAGCCCAGCCGTTTGGCACGCTGCACGAGACCGACGACGCGGCGTCGCCTTCGCAGCCGGCCGCGTCCATTGCGCCCCTGGGCCGCGGCAGGATCGCCGCCACCTACTTCACCTTGGGACAGACCTATACCAGCAGCCCAACTGCCGCCGCGCGGCAGTTCTTGAATGACCTCGCGCGCCAACTGTTCCCGGATCCGCTGGTCGACGTGGCAGGGTCTGCCGACGTCGATGTGTGCGTGGCACGCAACGCCGGCAAGCTGCTCATCAACCTCGTCAATACGGCCGGGCCGCACCGCACGCAGTCGATTCTCGAATCCGTTCCGCCCGTCGGACCGCTGCAGGTGACGATTCGTCAGGCCACCCGACCGGCCAAGGTGACCCTCGAACCGGCAGGAGAAACACTGCCCTTCGAATATCGCGACGGCCAGATCCAGCTGACCGTACCACAGATCACGATTCACGAAGCGCTTGTCATCCACACCGATTGACCTGTTTCGCGGCAGACGACAGCCTACGGCCTTCGCGTGCCACACGGCTACTTCATCTGCACGATTCGACCGGGGCACCGGCTGAGATAAGGGCCACCACTCGCCGTTTCCCGTCCACATGGTCACTCCTACAAATGAGAAGTCAACTCAAGCCCTGCACTGGGAAAGGCGTCCCGAAACGCCTGGAATCGGCTGGCTGCCGGACCGACCAGACTTCCAGACCCGACCGGAGGGCGTAGAATAAGACGATGGCGATTACCTGTGGAGTGTGAACCATGACGGCTTTCGAACGAATCACGTCCGATCCGACGATGATGAACGGCCAGCCGTGCATCCGTGGGATGCGGCTGACGGTGCGGCGGGTTCTGGAAGCGCTGGCGATGTACCCTGACCGCGAACAGTTCCGGGCCGAGTACCCGGACCTCGAAGACGAAGACATCCGCCAGGCGCTTGAGTACGCGGCGGCAAACCTTGACGACAAGGTGGTCGAGTTGCGGCCGGTCCCATGAAGCTCCTCTTGGATCAGGGCCTTCCGCGTTCCACGGTTCAGCACTTGGCCGACATGGGCATTGCGGCCGAGCACGCAGGCGACGTGGGCATGGCAAAGGCCGCTGATGCCCACATTCTCGACGTGGCCCGCCAACGTCAGGCCGTCGTGGTGACTCTCGATGCTGACTTCCATGCCTTGCTGTCAACATCGCACGCAATCAGCCCATCGGTTGTGCGAATCCGAATTGAAGGCTTGAAGGGGGAGCAGTTGGCAGCGATGCTCGCGCAGGTGTTGGCGGTTGCCGGTGCCGAGATCGAAGCCGGGGCCCTCGTCTCTGTTACCGCGCAGCGGATTCGCGTTCGGTTGCTGCCCATCGGCCGTTAGTTCGTGACCTGCGAGATTTCTGGGATAATGTCGAGGACGACCGCCTCAGAGGAGTTCATCGCGGAAAAACGCGACAATGCGGGACAACGACAGGGTGCGATACGGGCATCTTGCCCGCTTCAACCACATGCTCGTCAACCTCGTCCATACGGCCGGGCCGCGCCACACGCAGTTGATGCTGGAATCCATGAACGAACTTCACCCACTCCTCGGAAGATGAAGTCGTGGTGGAGCATTCAGCTCTGTGGTGGGGCAGCTGCCGGGTGTCCGCTTGCGTCGACTGCTGGCGTCTGCTGTAGCGGACTGGGGGCGGCAGCCTGGTGCTCGAGAAGCCAGCGGCAGTTGATCACTTTCTCCACGAGATCCAGGGGCAGGTAGAAATACTGGCACGAGGGTTCGAAGCCGATCCGGGCATCCTCCTGCACGAGTGCATAGAGTTCGCGCGCCAGGGCGATCTCCGACTCGAGACACCGCCGCATATCCGCCTGCAGGCGGTCGCGTTCGTCGGACGCGTGCGTGCGGGACGGGTCGGCCAGCAGGTCGCGCGCCAGAACATAACGGGCCTGATTGGCGACCGACTTGAAGTGAATACCCGCTGCGCGGGCAAACCGCAGATCTGTTTCGGCCTCGCTGCGCCGCTCGGGCGGCGTCTTGTCCACGGCCAGCTGCAGTGCGACCACGCCGGGCTGCCACCGTTCGGCCAGTTTAGCGAACTGCGTGGCGAACACCTCCCGCGGATAGGGACCGCGCCAGCCGTCCAGATGGTCGTAGGGCATTCCCCACATGGTTGCGGAGTAGCCGGTCCGCACAGGGTACAGCAGATTGGCGGGCCCATGCTGGACCGGGCAGGTATAGACGACGCTGACGTGGAACGGATACTCGCGAAAGGCGTTGCTCATGAGTGTCCACGCCGTGCGGCCCTGCCGCGCGCCGTCCGCGCCGTACCGGTCGCGTGCCAGCGCGTCCAGCACGGCGTCCACGGCGGGGGTGGGTGTGCGGTTGAGTTCCCGCGCGAGCTCGAAATTGGGTGACGGATGCCCGCCCATCGTCCAGCCAATCAGCATGCCGTTCAAGTGGGCTGGCGCCAGGTTGTGGATATGCTCCGCTACCAGATCCATGACAGGCAGGTAAGGGATGGTGGCGAGTTCGCACGTGTTGTTGAACTGAATCTCCGCCGCCGTCTGAACTCCAGCCTGCCGGGCAGCTGCCCAGTGGCGGACTGACCGTGGCCCTGGTCCGACTGCCGAAATCGAGTATTCGCCGACTTCTGTCTTGATCCCGCCCCGTTCGATCGGCAGGGCCCATTCGCTGACCGACATCAACCACACCGATTTCGGCAGGCGGGCGATGATGTCGGTGGCGTCGCCATGGCCGCGCCAGCCCCAGTCGGACACGATGACGTGGGCCTGCGGACTGCCGCGATGGACGCCCGACTCGATCGTCGCCACGACTTCGGCCAGGATGTCCGCGTCGCTGCGGTGCTTGCAGCGTGCACAGGAATTCCAGTCGCCGTGCGAGGCACAATTGGTGAGGTTCTCTGAGGCGGTGATCGCGTAGACGCCGGAGAGGTCCGGCACCTGTCGGAACACGTAGGTCAGCGCATCCGCCATCCACCGGCGCACCGCACCCTGCGAAGTGCAGAGTGCGGTCATCTCGGCCTCCCGCACGCCAGCCAGTTCCGGGCGGCGGTCGAAGAACGAGGCCGGCATGGCCCGGGGCTCATTCAGATAGAGATACACGCCGATGCCGTGCTGCTTCGCCCGCTGCACCACGGCGCGCAGGTTGGCCAGCCGCCGCTCGTGACCTGCGCCAAACTCGGGAAACGCCGTCCCGCCGGGGGCCAGGTCGCGCAGGACCGCGTGCAGCCAGACGCCGTTGACGCCGGCCGCCGCGAGCCGCGCGAGAAAGCCATCCGGATACGGGTCCAGGGCCGGGTCGGACAGCGGATCGCCATACACGGCCAGATACGAGTAGACCAACCGCAACGCGACCGGCCGGTCAACCTGCTGCGCGGATTCCGCCGGAGCCGCAAGGGGGCTGCTGAGCTGCCGCACGAAGTCGAAACGCGGCACGGACTCCTGCTGCAACGCCGCACCAAACTCGTGCTGCACCACGTCGCGGATCTCCGCGGCACGCTGCCGTGCCGCGTCGTCCGGTGCCCGGTAGCGGAGCGGCTCGCAGTGCGGTTTGAGCTGTCCGAGCTTGACCCACAGAAAATCATCTTCGCGCAGCGTGAAAGCCAAGCGCTCCGGCGTCATCTCGATCAGCTCCAGCAACTGTTCGTAGGGGAGCAGGTGCCAGTTGCGCCGGATCAGCGTGATATAGCCGCGCGTCATCATCTGCGGCGCAACGGTCGGCTCGGACGGCAGCCCCAGCGAAGTGGCCACCTCCGTGACCTCGTCCACCGAGGCGCCCAGGAGCCTGGCCAGCTTGTCCGGAGTGACGGCGTTCCAGTTGCGCCAGACGAACTCGTGGACCCGGTCAGGGAAGTGGCCGCTGGCCAGCGCCGGCGGTGCGCTGCCGACCGGCAGCGGATCCTCTGCGGCCGGCCCCCAGCAGGCTCCCCCGAGCACCAGGATGGACATCCACGCCAGCCGCCAGCATGCTTCCGACATCGGACCGTATACCTCACGCCGCCTCAGCAGGCCAGGGAACCGCCCGATCGCTCGGCATCCGTGGGCTTGGCACTGACGACCGGTTGGTCCTCCTCCGGTGCCAGCCGCGGGAGCATATAAAGAAAGACCACAGCTGCGACCACACCGGCTGCAATCCCGAGCGCTGTGCCCAGATCATGGCGGAGTCGGAAGCCCACTTCGTCGACCAGAATGTAGGAGGTGGTCACCACGGTCATGAAGATGGCGGGAAAGAAGGCCAGCCACCAGCGGCTGTGGCGGCGGGCGAGGAACACCGCGCCCGCCCACAACGCCACCGCAGCCAGCGTCTGATTCGCCCACCCGAAGTACCGCCAGATAATGTCGAAGTTGACGAAGTTCAATCCCAGCGAGAGCGCGAACAGCGGCACGGCCAACAGGTAGCGGTTGAGGATGCGCTTCTGCGGGAGGTGGAAGTAGTCGGCCAGGATCAGACGCCCGACGCGGAAAGCGGTGTCGCCGGAGGTGATCGGCAGCACGACGACGCCCAGCACGGCGAGAATCCCGCCGGCCACACCCATCGTGGCCAGGCAGGCATCGTGGACCACCGATCCCGGTCCGCCGTTGGCCAGCGCCGCCGCCAGCCCGGCGCTGCCGCCAAAGAAGCCCTGCGCGACGGCCGCCCAGACCAGCGCGATCACGCCTTCCGAGATCATGGCCCCGTAGAACACGATCCGCATGTGCTTCTCGCTCTTGAGGCACCGCGCCATGAGCGGACTCTGCGTGGCGTGAAAGCCACTCACCGCCCCGCAGCTGACCGTGATGAAAATCAGTGGCCATGCCGGTAGCTGCTTGGGGTGCAGATTGGCCAGCGTGAAATCGGGCATGGGAATGTGCCCGGCCAGCAGCGCGAAACCCAGCCCGGTCACCATGACCAGCAATGCCAGCGCGAAGAAGGGGTACAGGCGGCCGATGATCATGTCGATCGGAAGCAGTGTGGCCACCACGTAGTAGGCATAGATGACGATCATGACCAGCCAGAGCCACGCCGACAGGCCAAATACGTTGGATTCAAGCCACGCCGCAGCCGGCGAGCCGAACCAGGAGCCGACCGTCTCGGCCGGCAGAAGCTCGACGATCAGCAGCGCCGGCCCTTTCACAAACACCGTGCCGACCAGCAGCATCAACAGCAGGATGAAGAAGGTCGCCATGTGCTTGACCCAGTCGCCCAGGTAATGGCAGACCAGTTCCGGCAGCCCGGCCCCGTTGTTGCGGATGGACATGGCGCCGACAAGGAAATCATGCACGGCGCCGCCCAGAATGCAGCCGAACACGATCCACAGGAAGACCTGTGGACCCCACAAAGCGCCGAGAATCGGGCCGAAGACCGGCCCGAGTCCGGCGATGTTCAGCAGCTGCACCAGATAGACGCGCCAGGTCGCCATGCCGACGTAATCCACGCCGTCGGCCAGCGCGATTGCCGGTGTGATCCGCGCCGGGTCCGGCTTGACTGTGGATGCTGTCAGCCGCCCGTAGAAAAAGTAGCCGCCCACGAGCAGCAGCAGGCCGCACACAAACGCGATCATCCTGGACTCCCGTCGGTCATGAGGGTCAGCTGGCCTGCGCCAACGTTGCACTGTTGGCCTGGATCTTGCGGATCGCAGCGAGGATGTGATCCATGGCGCCGCGATCGGCCAGCAGCATGTTCTGGAACATGCCTACCGTCGTGTCGCAGACCTGTTCGTTTCCCTTCAGCTCGTGGAGGCTGTCCTTGTACGCTTTCAGGCGTTCGGCCGGGAACAGACGCTGGAACCCACGCGACGCGATGGCTTCGTCGAGCAGTCCGTCAAAGTACTGTGCGGAATAGCCGCCGCCGCACGGGATGCCTTCGGCACCGAGCGCGTGGATGAACTTGTCCCGCGGCAGACCGTGGAACTGCTCGGAGTCGTAGCGGAACGCATACAGATGCCAGACCGCCCGGCTCTTTTCCGGCAGGCGTACCGGCGTGATCCCCGGAATCTCCGCGAGGCCCGCCGACAGATAGTCGGCGTTGGCCTGCCGATGCTCGGTTTCCTTCACCAGCTTATCAAACTGCGAGATGAGCAGCGACGCCTGGAAATGCTGCATGCGGTAATTGCTGCCGCGGGCAAAGCAGCCGCTGCCCTGGAACGTCCCGAACGCGCGCCCACAATTGTGGAAGGACTGGCAGCGGTCCAGCAGCTCGTCACTGTTGCCGGTCACCGCACCACCCTCACCAGAAGGGATATGCTTGGAGTTCTGGAAGCTGAAGCAGCCGAGATCGCCGAGCGTGCCGCACTTGCGTCCCTTGTAGTCGGCCAGCCAGGCCTGGCAGGCGTCCTCTACGACGGCCAGGTTGTGTTTCTTGGCGATCGCGTTGATCGGGTCCATGTCGCACGGCATGCCGTAGATGTGCACCGGCACGATCGCGCGAGTGCGGTCGGTGATGCGGCTCTCGATCGACGCCGGGTCCATGGTCAGCGTGGCCGGGTCCGTATCGGCGAACACCGGCAGGGCCTTCTGCATCAGGATCGTGTTGTAGGTGGCAATGAAGGTGTACGGGGAGGTGATCACTTCGTCGCCCGCATCGACCCCCATGACGTACAGGGCGGTGAGCAGCGCCGTGGTGCCGCTGGCGGTCGCCACGCACCGTTTGGCGCCGAGCAGCTGGGCATAGCCTTCTTCGAAATCGGCCACCCGGCCGCCGCCGCCGGAGCAGCACCAGTTCCCGCTGCGCAGGATGTCGATGATGTCCGGCTCCCAGGACTCGGACCATGTGGGCCATCCGGGCCAGCCCCCCTCGTGTACCGGGGTGCCGCCGAGCATCGCCGGTTTATCCGCGTCGCGCGTCAACACCAGCGGCGCCGCCTGGGCGCCCATGACCGTCAGCGCGGCAGACCCTGCCGCTGCGGTTTGGACAAAGACACGTCGAGTGAGCTTGGTTTTCATAGCAGGAACTCCTCGTTAATGATCGGTGGGGCACACTCCGTATTGTCGCGCATCGACGACGCGTTGAAAAGCACAAGAGCCGCGATTGGCGGGCAGACAGCCCACAGCCGGCCGCCACACGATCCGCTTGCAGCCTGTCGGAGCGGGGTGGGCTTCCTGCCCGTGAGGGGAATGGATGAATGCCGCTGCCTACCGTGCCTGGCAGCGGCCGGTCAGAATACTACTCGGTCGGGGCCGGCTCGAGGCGGATTTCCCAGCCGCCCCCGAGTGCGCGATAGAGCTCGATCAGGCTGACAGCCAGATTGCCCTGAGCGGTGGCCAGCTGATCCTGCTGCGAGATGAGCAGCTGTTCGACCGTGAAGACGCGGTTGAAGTCGATCCGGCCAGCGCGGTACTTGGCCTGGGCCACACGCACCGCTTCCTGAGCCTCCTCGACGCTCTGCTCGAGCAGACGCAGTTGATCGTGGTAGTTGAGGAAGGCGACGATCGCGTTTTCGGCCTCTTCGTGGGCACGCAACACGGTTTCCTGATAGAGGGACGCCTGCAACTGGAAGCGGGCGTCCTGGACGCGGACGTTGTGCAGCAGGCGGCCGTAGTTCAGCACGTTCCAGCGGAAACTCGGGCCGACGGTTCCCGACCAGGCACCGCCACTGAACAGATCCGAGAACTGGGCGGCCTCAAACGCCATGGAGCCGTTGAGTGCGATGCGGGGATACAGATTGGCCTGGGCCACTCCAATCTCGGCATGCAGAGCGGCGGCCAGTCGTTCGGCGCGGCGCACGTCCGGTCTGCGCCGCAACAAGGCGGCGGGGACGCCGACCGCCACGTTTTCGGGCGCGACTGGCACCGGCTTGGTCCCCTCCAGCAGGTAGCCGATGTCGTGCGGCGGCATACCCAGCAGCACGCACAGCCGGTTTTGATGCTGGCGCCGCGCGATCTCCAACGCCTCGATTGCGGCCAGGGTGCGCGCCAAGTTGGATTTGGCCTGCGGCGCGTCGATCTCGCTGTCGATCGCCACGACCCTCAGACGCGCCTCGGCGATGCGCGCGCTTTCCTGCTGCATCTCCGCATTGCCACGGGCGAATGCCAGACGCTGATCGACCGTCCGGTAGTCGACATACGCAGTGGCCACTTCCGCGATCAACAGCACCAGCACGTCATCGTAGTTCTCGATCGAACTGTCCAGGCGGGCATCGGCCGCCTCGACCGCGCGGCGGAATCGCCCCCAGAAGTCGAGTTCCCAGGCCAGGCCGGCCCCCAGCCGCCAGGAGCTGAACTCCCTCAACCCGACATTGCCCGACTCGATCTGGCTGCTGGACCGGCGGAATGTGGCGGTCTTGGTGCTGCGCTGCGTCTGGGTGAAATCGCCCGTCAGCTCCTGGGCCTGCGGGAACAGCGCCCCGGCCACCACGGCCCGCTGTTCGCGCGCTTCGAGCACGCGGAACCCGGCTTCACGCAGCGAGATGTTCTGCTCGTGCGCGAGGATGATCAGGCGGTCGAGCGTCGGGTCCTGGAAGACGCTCCACCACTGGCGGTAGTCCGCCGGCTTGGTCTCCAGACGCGGGTCCGCCGAATCGATCCACTCGTCGGCCACGGGTGCTGCAGGCCGGCGGTAATCGGGACCCACACGCAGTCCATTCCGCACATACTCGCCCACGCTCGTGCAGCCGGCGGCGGCCCACAGGCCGGCCAACACGATCACAGAGACGAGGGTCTGGCGACACGCCTGACGTGACACGGCGACTCCCTTCCACCGATGTGAGATCGACGCCCGGAAAACCCGGCATATCCGGTTCTATCGGCACGCGCGCAATTGCCGTGACATTCGGAATAGTTGCCCTGTGTCAGCTTGGCGTAATCAGCACATACTGCGCAGATTCCCAGCGCGCTGCTGGGCCGGCTGCACCCGCATGCCTGTCACGCGACGCACTCGGCCATCTCTTCCGCGGGCTGCTGCTCCGCGGCGGGGGTGTCGGTGCCCCGGATGCGACGCAGGAACTTGCCCAGGTCATCCAGGATGGAATAGACGACCGGGACGGCGACGAGTGTCAGGATGAGTGAGAGCGTTTGTCCGCCGACGGCCAGGACCGCGATGGAGCGGCGTTCTTCCGCGCCCGGACCGGTACCGAGCAGCAGGGGCAGCATGCCGGCCACAAAGGCGATGGTCGTCATGAGAATCGGGCGGAGCCGATCGCGGTTGGCCAGCAGGATGGCGTCGAGTCGTTCGCGCCCCTGTGCCCGCAGCTGGTTGGTGTGGTCCACCTGCAGGATCGACGCTTTCTTGATCATGCCGAACAGGACCAGGATGCCGAGGGCGGAGTAGAGGTTCAGGGATTCCCCGCCCAGCCAGAGGCTCAGCAGGCCGAACGGCACAGCCAGCGGCAGCGAAAAGAGGATGGTGAGCGGATGGACCAGGTGCTCGAACTGGGCGGCCAGCACGATGTACATGAAGATGAAGGACAGCACGAACGTCCAGGCGAAGTCGCGGAGCGTCCGTTCCAGTTCGCGGCCGCGCCCCATAATGCGTGTGCTGTAGCTGGCCGGCATGCCCAACTCGTCGGCGGCCGCGCGCACCGCGTCCAGGCGATCGCCCAGCGCGTAGCCCTCGGCGATGTTTGCGCGGAGCGAGACCATCCGCTGCCGATCCAGCCGGTCGATACGGGCGGCGCTCTTGCCGGTGTGGAACTGGACCACGTTGTCCAGCCGCGTGAGGCCGTTAGCTATGGGGGGGGTGTTGGTGGACGCCGCGTTGCCCGCTGCCGGGCGCGTCGGCTGCGGCGCAAGCGTGCGTACGTAGAGCTGCGCCATGTCTTCCTTGCTCTGGCGGTCGAACCCGACCAGCCGCAACTCGACGTCGTACACATCGTCCAGTGCCGGGTCTCGGTAGCGCGAGACGCGATCATCTCCGCCGATGGCTACGCGCAGAGTCTCGGCAATCTCTTCCACGTCCACACCGAGGCTTGCCGCGCGCTGGCGATCGATCTCGACCAGCAGTTCGGGTTTGTTCAGCCGCAGTGTGGTGTCGGTGTCGACCAGGCCGGGGATATACGGAAGTGGCGGCGCGGCAGTCTCTGTCGCGCCGGCCGCCGGGGTCGCGCCGGCTGCCGGGGGTGTGAAACGCTGCCGCAGCGCCTCGGAATACTGGGCCAGCTGCTCCAGGTCGGGTCCCGTGATGGCGAAATCAATATCGACCGGCGCGCCTTGCCTGAGCGACGTCTGGTTGCGCACGGCGATGCGTAAATCAGGATAGCGTGACAGCCGCTGGCGGATCTCCTGCATCTTGTCGCGCTGGGAGAAATTGCCCGCAAACGCTGCCCGCGGCTGGCCCGCCAGCAACTCGTGCCACAAGCGGCCGAACGAAAACACACGCTGGTCCATGTCGATGAGTCGCACGTAGATGGACGCGTAGTTGACGCGCGCCATGCCGGTCGACCCGATCGTCGTCAGGATCGTGGTGATGCCTTCCACCTGCTGCAACTCCGACTCGACGGCCTGGAGCGTCGTCTGCATGGTGCGCAGGGTGGCCCCTTCCGGTGCCGTAACACTGACCTCGAATTCCCCTTCATCCACATTGGTCGGGATGTAGTCCTTGTCGACCAGGTAATACAGCGGCACGTTGGAGGCGATCACCAGCAGGGAGACGGCCAGCACCAGCCAGCGGAACCGCATGGAGAAACGGAGGCAGGCGTGGTAGCCTCGTTCGATCCACAGATACATGCCGCGGCGCGATGCGGCCACGCCCGTTGTGGCCGCCACCGGCTTGAGCAGGCGCGAGCACATCATGGGGGTCAGCGAGAAGCTGACAATCATCGACACGAGAATGGCCACCGTCGCGGTCAATCCGAACTCGAACAGCATCCGGCCAGCGACGCTGGAGATGAAGGAGACGGGCAGGAAGACGATCACCAGCGAGAGGGTGATGGCCAGCACGGCCAGGCCGATTTCCTGCGTGCCGATGATGGCGGCGCGCATGGGGGGCACCCCCCGCTCTTCAATCCAGTGGAAAATGTTCTCCAGGACCACGATGGCGTCGTCGATCACCACGCCGACCATCAGCACCAGCGCCAGCATGGTGACGTTGTTCAACGTGAAGTCCATCGCCCGCATCACGGCGAAAGTCGCGATGAGCGACGTGGGGATGGCGATGGCGGCGATGAGTGTCGAACGCAGCGATCGCATGAAGAGCAGCACCACGGCACTGGCGAAAATGCTCCCCACCACCAGGTGCTTCTGGATTTCGTGCAGCGCCGCGTGAATGTAACGCGACTGGTCCCGGATGATCTCGAGCGACACATCGCGCGGCAGCACTTCGCGGCACCGCTGCAGCCGGTCCTTTACAGCGCGGATCACATCGACCGTGTTGGCGCCCGACTGGCGCTGGATTTCCAGCACCACGGCCGGCTGGCCGTTGAGCCGGGCCAGGCTGCGCACCTCCTTCGTGGTGTCCACCGCGCGCCCCAGATCGCGCAGCCGGACCGGGGTGCCGTTGACCGTTGCCACCACCAGGTCGGAGAACGAGCGGGGGTCGACCATGCGGCCGAGCGTGCGCAGGTTCAGCTCACGTGAGCCCGCATCGACCAGGCCACCCGGGATTTCCGCATTCTGCCGCTCCAAGGCCTGCCGCACCTGGCTGATCGTCAGGCCGTACGCCGCCAGCCGGTGCGCTTCAATCTGGATCTGTACCGCCCGGTCGGATGCGCCGGCGATGGAAACCTGCCCTACGCCCCGCGCGGACTCGATGATGTTCTTCACATCCCGATCCGCCATCACGTACAGTTCCCGGCGGTCCCGCTGGCCCGACAACGCCAGGCTCAGAATCGGCGATGCGTCCACATCCTGCTTGCGGATCACCGGCGGGTCGGTGCCGGGCGGGAGCCGGTTCAACACGCTGTTGACGGCGTCCCGCACATCCTGTGTCGCCGCGTCGATGTCCCGGTTGAGTTCGAAGGTGAGGATCAGCAGCGAGGTGCCGTCGCTGGAGATCGACCGCAGTTCGTCAATCCCTTCGACGGTGGCGACGGCATCTTCGAGCCGCTGGGTGATCTCCGATTCGATTTCCTGCGGGGCCGCCCCCCGGTACGTGGCACGCACGTACACGCTCGGCATGTCCATCCGCGGAAAGCGGTCGACCCCCAGTTGCGCGTAGGACGCGGCCCCGGCGACGACCATTGCCGCGATCAGCATCATCGCGAACACCGGCCGCTCGACACAGATCCTAGCCAGCCATTGCACGCCGTCCGCCTCCGGTTACGGTTGCCTGATCGCTTCCACGGGCCCCGCCTGTTTCGGGAAATCCTCGACCACGACCACGTCGCCGGCCGCCAGCCCGTTGAGGACCTCGGCGAACGCCTCGCTCTGCCGTCCGATCTCCACCGGCTGCTCCGCCGCCTGGCTGTCGATCACCCGCCAGACCTTCTCGACCCCCGCAAACTCGCGAACCGCCGCCCGCGGGACGGCCAGCGTGCGGGCTTCCGGGTCGACGTAGATGTCGGCCTCCGCGAACAGTCCGCGGCGCAGCTGCAGTGGTGGTGTGCCAGGCGTGGCGGGAGCTGCCGTTTCGGCCGGCGCCGGCTGCACCGCCTCGATGGTCAGCGAGCGGCTGCTGAGCTCCACCGACGGGCTGATGCGGACGATGACCGCCTCCAGTGCCGCCTGCTCCCCCTCGATCTGGATCGACACCCGCTGGCCCAGTTGCACGGCTGCCGCCTCCCGCTCCGGCACGCTGGCGCGATACCGCCAGGGATCGACTTTCACCAGCGTCATCACCGGCTGACCCACCTGCACGTAGGCGCCGGGTGCGACATGCCGCTGCTCGATCACGCCGTCAAACGGAGCGCGGATTTCCGCATCCTCCAGCGCCTGGCGCGCCAATCCCAGCTCGGCACGTCGTACGCCCAGCAGGGCTATCGACTCGTTCACGGTGTGCAACGCCGACTCGTAGCGCGCAGCTGCGACGTCCATCGCCGACTTGCGCTGCTGCAACTCCTCGCCCGATATCGCCGTCTCCCGTTCCAGGGCCTGCGCGCGAGTCCAGTTGTCTTGGGCCGCCTCCCACAGCGCCTTCTCCTGCACCACGGAGGGGACCCGGGCGGGATCCAGCTGGGAATCGTCCTGCTCCTTGCCCAGGCCCAGCGTTGCGCGCACCTGCTCCAACTGCGACTCGGCCTGTTGCACCTTCAGCTCGAAGTCGTCCGTTTCCAGACGCGCCAGCACGTCGCCGGCGCGCACCTCCGAACCGAGATCGACCGGATTGCGGTGGATGTCTTCGCCCAGCGACGCGATCCGCCCCGCGACCTTGGCGCCTACGACCACGCGCTCGTCGCTCAGCAAATCCCCCTGCACGTGCACGGTGCGCGGCCACACCATCATCTGAGCTTCGGCGACTACGACCGAGGCCGGATTCCCATCCGGCGCCGGCGCTTGTGTCACAGCGTCGGGCGCGGAGGAGGGAGCGTTCTGAAGGCAGCCGCCAGCGGTCAGCGCGAACAGGCCCAGCAGCCGCATCACCAGCCGGGGACATCGTGTTGTCAGGTTCTGCTGAGGCTGCATGGGTCGTACGGCAACAAGCCAGGTGTCGGAGACGGACTGCGTGCAGAGGCGGCGGCGGTGGGATGCAAGGCGCGAGCGTTACTCCAGATGCCAGATTCCAGAATAGTCCACAGCGTGCCTGGCGCATAGAGACTTGACCCGGCGGAACCTGCCCCTCCCCCGGCCCGCCGGCGCCGCCAGGCGAGCCTCCGCGGGCCGGCGCCCCCGGTCGCTCGGCTCTACGGCGGGGGGGCCGGGCCGTTGAGCTGCTGGAACTGGTGATAGACCACGTCCCGGAACATGCGGGTCTTCAGCGCCACGTATTGCGTGTGCCAATATATCTATATATGCCGTGCCCGCCGCCTATCCCGCGCTGCCGGCCGAGAACTGTGCGAGGGCGACCGCCGCACCCAGGCCGCCGCCGACGCACAGGGTTGCCAGCCCGTGGGCGGTCTGGCCGGCGGCGATCCGCTGGGCGAGATGGACGAGCAGTCGCGCTCCGGACGCGCCGATCGGATGGCCGAGCGCGATCGCGCCGCCGTCTACGTTCACCTGGGCGGGATCGAGTTGCAGTTCGGCGATACAGGCGAGCGTCTGTGAGGCGAAGGCTTCGTTGAGTTCGACGGTGTCGAAATCGGCCAGGCTCAGCTGGTGCCGATCGCAGAGCCGGCGTGTGGCGTGCACCGGGCCGAGTCCCATCAGCCGCGGATCGCAGCCGGCGGTGGCTGCGGCCTCGAACGTCGCCAATGGCCGCCAGCCGCGTTGCTGCGCGGTCAGCGCGTCGCAGAGCACGAGCATGGCGGCCGCATCGTTGATGCCCGACGCGTTCCCGGCCGTGACGGTGCCGGCCGGGTCGAACGCCGGTTTGAGCTTGGCCAGCGTGTCGCCGGTGGTCTCGGGACGCGGGTGCTCGTCGCATTCCAGACCGTCGACCGCCACCAGCTCGGCGCGGAATCGACCTGCGGCCCGGGCGGCCGCACACCGCCGCTGGCTCTCGGCCGCATACGCATCCTGCTGCGCACGCGTGATGCCGTACTGCCGGGCGAGACGTTCGGCCGAGGCCTGCATATGCTCGTGATCGAAGCTGTCGACCAGTCCGTCACGCAGCATGGTATCGACCAGCACGGCGTCACCAGATTTCAGGCCGGCCCGCGCCCGCTCCAGCGCATACGGGGCGTTGGACATGGACTCGGTGCCGCCACAGAGGATCACGTCCGCCTCGCCGTGGCGGATTGCCGCCGCGGCCAGGATGACCGCCTGCATGCCCGAGGCGCACATCATGTTGACCGTGTACGCGGGGGAGGCCAGGGGGATGCCGAGCCGGACGCCGATCTGCCGGGCGATGTTCATGCCCAGCGCGGCGCTGAGTACGTTGCCCACAATCACCTGATCCACGGTCGCCGCATCGAGCGCGGACAGAGCCGCAGCGCCGGCGGCGCAGGCCAGGTCCACAGCCGACCGCCGGCTCAACGCGCCGAGAAAGCGGCCTTGGGGCGTGCGGCGAGCGCTCACAATGACAACGTGTCTCATATCCGGTTTCCTGTGCCAGCCCCCGGCGCTGCAAAGGCGCTGGCCGGCATCGGGCGCCACGCGCGCACGATCGGCCGGCACTGCATGACCCCCAGCACCTGGGTGGCGACATCGATGCCCGGCGCGACTTCGATCAGTTCGATGCCATCGGCGCCGAGACGGAACACAGCGCGCTCCGTGACGTACAGCACCTGTTGCTGTTTCTCGCGTGCCGTCCGGGCGCTGAACGACACCTGGTCCACCCGCTCGACAAACTTCATCGCCGAGCCTTCCTGCCGAATGCGGAGCTGTCCATCCTCGACGGCAACGCGCAGGCCGGCGGTGGTCAGCGTGCCGCAGAAGACCAGCCGCCGGGCGTTCTGGGCGATGTTGACGAAGCCGCCGACGCCCACGAAGCGGTTGGCGAACTGCGACACGTTCACGTTGCCTTCGCGATCGACCTGAACAGCGCCCAGCGCCGCGAAGTCAAGTCCGCCGCCGTCGTAGAAATCAAACTGCGCCGGCTGATCGACCACGGCGTGCGGGTATGCGGAGGCCCCGAAACTCAGACCGCCGGCGGGCATGCCGCCAATCGGCCCGCTCTCCACCGTCAAGGTACACCGATGCAGCAGGCCGCGCTCGGCGGCAATCCGGGCCACCCCTTCGGGCATGCCGATGCCCAGGTTCGCCACGGCGCCGTCGGCCAGCTCATCGCACGCCCGGCTGGCGATGATCCGCCGCACATCGAGCGGCATCGGCTCCGCCCAGGCGTCCGGCGTCGCGTGCTCCCCGTCCGGGACCATGGGAAGCGGCGCACAGTAGCACGGATTGAACGGCTCGGCAAACGTCTGCTCGTGCTCGTGCGGCTCCGCGACGACGACGTGGTCCACACAGATGCCGGGCACACAGACACGCTGGGGTGCGGCCGGCGCGTCGAGCAGGCGTGCCACCTGGGTGATCACGATGCCGCCGCTGTTGCGGACGGCCTGGGCGATGGCCAGCACCTCACCGATGATCGCCTCGTCGTCCATCACCAGTCCGCTCCCCGGATCTGCGGCGGTAGCGCGAATCAGCCCCACGTGGAGCGGGAACGCTTTGTACCAGAGCCAGGTCCGGCCGCCAAGTTCGACACGCTCGACCAGGCCCGGCGGTGTGCACGCGTTGAGCCGCCCGCCCTGCTGGACCGGATCGATAAACGTGCCGAGTCCGACATGTGTGATGCAGCCGGGCCGTCCGGCGGCGATGTCGCGCAGCAGCTGGCAGATCACTCCCTGCGGCAGGTTGTAGGCCTCGATCTGGTTGGTCAGCGCCAGATCGCTCAAGCGCGGCGCCAGACCCCAGTGACCACCGACGACGCGGCGGAGCAGTCCGGCGTGGCCCAGATGGTTCAAGCCCCGCGTCTTGCCATCCCCCTGGCCGGCTGCATAGACCAGTGTGAGATCGCGCGGCCGGCCGCTCTGCCGGAACCGCCGCTCCAGCGCCGCGGTCAGCGCCTCGGGGTGCGCGGCCCCCACGAACCCGCCGCTGACAACGGTCACGCCGTCTGGGATCAGCGCCACGGCTTCATCGGCTGTACAGAGCTTGTCGCGCAGCCGGCAGACGCTCATACTCATCAGCCTCCGTTCGCGCGGTGCGGCTGGCACCTGACCCAGGATGCCGCGACCGAGCCGCGGACGACGACGGCGCTGACATCGGCACACACCCCTCCGTGGCGGCCGAGCCGGATGCCGTTGCCGGGGAGATCGACAGCCATCATGCAGCGCATTCTCCGATCGAAAGGTGCGGAAGCCTGCCGGATGGACACCCAGTATACCAGCTAGGCGACGGGCGCAGATGGGGCGGCCGCAGGTATTCTGTCGGCACGCCTCTCCCGGGGCCCGGGTAGTTTCGTGCCGTGGTGTGTCGTCGCATAATGGCGTGGTGGTGCGTGGCCGCGCCGCGCGGGGCATGTGTGAGTGGGACAGGATAGATATGAATCTGGAACGGGATGATTGCTGCAGCGAGTTGGAGGGCGCCGGGTGGGGACGCAGCTGGTTGCTGGTCTTGATCGTTGCCTGCGCGGGGCAGGCCGCAGCGCCTGCCGCGGACTGGTCCCCCACCCCAGCGGCGGACAAGCCGAACTTCGTGATCATCCTGGCCGACGATCTCGGGTGGGGCGACGTGCACTGCTACGATCCGCTGCACAACCGGGTGCCCACCCCCAACATCGACCGTCTGGCCGCGCAAGGCCTGCGTTTCACTGACGCGCACACGAGCGGCTCATTATGCTCTCCCAGCCGCTATGGGCTTCTGACCGGGCGCTACAGCTGGCGGACGCCGATGCGCACGCACGTCGTGCGCGGTTACGGCTCGCCGCTGATTTCCGCCGACCGTCTGACCCTTCCCGCGCTGCTGCAACAGCACGGCTATCACACCGTGTGCGTCGGCAAATGGCACCTGGGATGGGACTGGCCGCTGCGGCAGCCCGATGGATCGGTGGCCTACGCGCCGCCCGGGACGTTCGTGCAGGAACGCAGCGGCGAACCGGTATTCGAGCAGCCGATCAGGGAAGGGCCGCTGACGCGCGGCTTCCACGAGTACTTCGGGGTCGATCTGCCGAACCAGCCGCCGTACACGTTCCTGCGTGATGACCGGATGGTGGTGGCGCCCACGGAGCGGAAGACGGGCCAGGACCGCGTGCGTTGGGGGCCGGAGGGGCCAATGGCACCCGGCTGGCAGTTTGATCAGGTGTTGCCCCGGCTGGTCGACGAAGCGGAAGCGGCGGTGGCGCGCTGCGCCTCAGCGGGTGGCCCGTTCTTCCTGTACTTCGCCCTGACATCGCCGCACGAACCGATTGCGCCCTCCGCCCGATTCCGCGGCCAGAGCGGGATCTCGGACGTGGCGGACTTTTTGCTGGAGACCGATGATGCGGTGGGCCGTGTCATGGCGGCCCTGGAACGACATGCGTTGGCCGACAACACGCTGCTGGTGTTCACCTCCGACAACGGGCATTGCGGCTACACCGGGATCGCTGCGCTGCAGGACGCCGGACACCGAGTGGGCGGACCGTACCGCGGCTACAAGTGCGACATCTCCGAGGGAGGCCATCGTGTGCCGCTGGTCGTCCGCTGGCCGGGTACCGTGTCTCCTGGGAGCCGAGCGGATCAGTTGGTGTGTCTGACCGACTGGATGGCCACCTGCGCTGAACTGCTCCACGCAGCGCTGCCGGACAACGCAGGCGAAGACAGTGTCAGTCTGTTGCCCCTGCTCCGCGGCGGCACCGCATCCGTGCGTGAGGACCTGGTGGTGCATTCCTATTCGGCCGACATCTTGTCCATTCGCCGGGGCTCCTGGAAACTCGCTCTGTGTGCTGGCGACGGCGTGGCAAGCCGGTGGTGCAACGAGGCTGGTGTGCCGCACGACGTGTCGGACCAGGAAGCCTTGCAGGAGGGGCGGCCGCCGATCCAGCTGTACGATCTGGCACGCGATCCGGGCGAGAGACACAACCTGCAGGGGGAGCATCCGGACGTCGTGGCGGCACTGCGGGAACGCGTCGACGCGTGCATCGCACGCGGCCGGAGCACGCCGGGAGCACCGCAGCAGAATGATGTGCCGATCATGCGACAGTAACGGGCAGGAATGCTAGCCGATTGGGGTTGGGTATGAACGTCATGATCATCGGGGCGGGAGAAGTGGGCTTCCACATAGCCGACCGCCTGTGCCGCGAAGGGCACGACGTGACCATCATCGAACGCAATGCCGAGCATGTCCGCCAACTGCGCGATTCGCTAAACGCGCTGGTCGTGGAAGGCAATGGTGCCAGCACTGAGATCCTGGAAGAAGCTGACATCGGCGGCATGCAGATGTTCATCGCCGTCACCGACCTGGACGAAGTCAACCTGATCACGTGCCTGCTGGCGCACGAACACCGTGTCCCCCGCATTATCGCCCGCATCAAGACCCTCGAGTACACGTCGGCGGAGTGGAGGCGGAATGCCGAACGGCTGGGGATTGGCCTGTTCATCAATCCCCAGACGGTGGTGGCCGAAGACATCTGCCAGTCGGTCGCCTACTCGGCAGCTTCCGAGGTGGTCGAGTTCGCCCACGGACGCGTGGTGTTCCTGGGGTATCCGATCGGACCCAAGAGTCCGTTGGCCGACATCTCGATGCACACGCTCGGCGAGATCCGCGGTCTATACCGGATGATCGTCACTGGAATCATCCGCGATGGCACGACGATCACACCGCGCGGTGACGACGTGGTCAAGACCGGTGACACGCTCTACTTCGTCTGTCTGAAACGGGATCTGCCGGCGATCACAGACCTGTTCGGTTTTGAGGAACGCATCACCAAGAACATCTTCGTCCTGGGTGGTGGCAAAGTGGGCCGGCAGGTGGCGATCAGGCTGGCGGCGCTGCGTTACCGTGTGAAGATCATTGAGAGCAACCGGGCGATCTGCGACGAGCTGGCGGATGAACTGGAGGGGGTGCAAGTGCTCAACGCGGCCGGGACGGACGTCGAGGTACTCAAGAATGAAGGGCTGGAAAAGGTGGACGTGTTCATCGCGGCCACCGGCGACGACCAGTCGAACATTCTTTGTTCGCTCCTGGCGAAGCGCCATGGCGCCAAACGTGCCATCGCGCTGGTCGATCAGCGGGTCTTCGTGACGCTGGCTCCAGCCCTGGGCGTGGATGTCTGTGTCAGTCCGCGGCTGGCGACGGCGGGCGCGATTCTCAAATACGTGCGTCAGGCCGAGGTTGTGAGTATGGCGGTGGTGGAACAGAGCGACTCGGAGGTCATTGAGTTTTCGCTCCCGCCAGGAAGTCCGATTCTGCACCTGCCACTCAAGTCGCTGGAGATTCCGCCTGGAGCGATTGTCGGTGCGATCGTCCGGGGTGACGAAGCGATCGTACCGAGCGGGGACGACCATTTCGAGGCCGGCGATCACGTGATCGTGTTCAGTCTTCCCGAGGCCGCTGCGGCAGTCGGCCAGTTTTTCTCCTGAAGCGGACCAGGAATACACGTCTGACAGTGCGGATTCTGGGAGGTCTGCTGCTTTTCCTGGGCGTGATGCTCCTGACTCCGCTGCCCTGCTCGCTCTGCTGCCATCGCCCGGACTCCTGGCACGACGGCGCCTTCATGGCCTTCGTGATCGCCTCGCTGCTGACCCTGATCGCGGGGGGCGCGTCGCTGCGCTTTGTCTCCGCGAAAGGTGAGATGACGTATCGGGAGGGATTCGCTGTCGTCACGTTCGGCTGGTTGGCCTTCGCGCTGTGCGGTTCCCTCCCCTTCCTGCTGGCGGAGGTTGCCGGAATCGAAGGTCTGGCCGATGCCGTGTTTGAAGCCATGTCGGGCTTCAGTACGACCGGGTCGACGACGATCACGCAACTCGAGCTGCAGCCGAAGAGCATCCTGCTGTGGCGGGCGATGACCCAGTGGCTGGGGGGGATGGGCATCATCGTCCTGAGCCTGGCCATCCTGCCCTTCCTGCGCGTCGGCGGCATGCAGCTCTTCGAAGCCGAAGCGCCCGGACCGACCAAGGACCGGTTGAGCCCGCGGATCCAGGACACGGCGCGCGTGCTGTGGGGTGTGTATGTGCTGCTGACCGGCGCTGAAATCCTGCTGTTGTGGTGCGGCGGTATGAGCTTGTTCGAGTCGTGCTGTCACGCGTTTGCGACGATGTCCACAGGCGGGTTTTCGACGCGCGATGCCAGCATCGCTGCGTTTGGCACCGGCACGCACCTGATCATCCTGGTGTTCATGTTCCTGGCTGCCGTGAATGCGTCGCTGCACTTCTACGCGTTGCGCGGACAGGTGCGGCGATACTGGAACAGCGACGAGTTTCGTTTCTTCCTGTCGATTGTGGCCGTGGCGACGTTGGTGATCACGCTGTTCATTGCCTGCGACCCGAGTATTCCGGGCAGTGTCGTGATCAAGCTGCGCGATGCGGCTTTCCAATCTGTCTCGCTGGTGACCACGACGGGCTTCGTCACCGCCGACTTCGAACGCTGGCCCGCCGTCACACAGTACATCCTGCTCGCACTCATGTTCCTGGGGGGCTGTGCGGGTTCGACGGCCGGCGGCATCAAAGTCGTGCGCGTGCTGCTCCTCATGAAACACGCCTTCCTGCAACTCTCGGCGCTGGTACACCCCCGGGAAGTCCGGAGCCTCAAGCTCGACCACAAGCCCATCTCACGCGAGGTGGTCCAGAGCGTGCTGGGCTTCTTCGCGCTGTTCATGACCGTCCTGCTGGCCGGTTCGCTGGTCGTGGCCAGCCTGCTCCCGGCGCATCCCGATGGCAGCCCCGACCTGCTGACCGCCGGAACCGCTGTCCTCTCGGCGCTGAGTAACATCGGGCCCGGTCTGGGGACCGTCGGGCCGACCGAAACGTATACCGCGATGCCTGCCGCAGCCAAGCTGACGCTGGCGCTCTGCATGCTCGTCGGCCGGCTCGAGCTGTTCACGGTGCTGGTGCTGTTCTTCCCGTCGTTCTGGCGCAAGTAGCCGCTCGACTGGAATATTTCTTATTTGCGCACGCAATGTCGCGCCCTCGCGCAGGGCGCTGTGGGTTGCCTGGTTTCCCTAGATTTCCGCGGCACGCGTTGGGTGCGGCAGAATTGTCGGCCGGCATTGCGTTTTCGCAAGACAGCCAGGCCGACTGTGGCCCCGCCCGCTTGTTGATCGGACGAACAGTATTTGCCGCCCTGGCCATTCCGGTTACACTCCCGATCCCGGGTCCGCAGCAGGACAGTTGCCGGAACAACAGCACGTGAGGGTGGAAGCATGGACGACGCAGCGCAGGCCAACGTATCCCGCATCATTGTTGAGGCGCTCAAGGATTTGGGGGTTCCCAATGCCCGGCTTTCGCTCGCCGGCCCGCAGCGTGTGGCGCGCGACGGACGCGCCACCGGCCGGAGCATTGTGTGTGGTCCGGTGCGCGTGATCATGCGTTCTGACGGTCGGCGGATTGAGTTTCGCGACGAGAGTGGCGGGATGCTGCGGATGATCTTTTTGCCACAGTCGTTCGTAGCCCGGGCGGCGGCCGCCTGAAAGTGGGTGGCGGCAGTGGGAGTCTGTCATCGTCGGGTGTATTCTGGAGGGCAGTACACGAACGCGACCTATTGGCCGACTCAACTGCAGGGTGTAGCGTGAGGAGTCTGATTATGTGCCGGCGCTGTGCGATCCTGGTGGTGGGAGTGATGGTCATGTCCGGCATGAGCCGGGGCATTGTGCGCGGCCAGGAGATGGCTGATCTGGTTCTGGTGGGCGGCAAGATCATCACCGTTGATGCATCGTTTTCGATCCATCGCGCGATGGCGGTCAAGGGTGATCGCATTCTCGCTGTCGGGAGCGACGCGGACATTGCCCGCTACCAGGGGGCGCAGACTCAGGTTATCGAACTCGGGGGCCGGGTGGTGATGCCTGGCCTGATCGACTCGCACCTGCACGCCACGTCGGCGGCAATGACGGAGTTCGATCATCCGATTCCGCAGATGGAGACGATTGCGGAGGTGCTGGACTACATCCAGTCGCGGGTCCGCGCGCTACCGGCAGGGCAATGGATCTGGGTCAGCCAGGTCTTCCTGACACGGTTGAAGGAAGCACGCTATCCGACGCGTGCGGAGCTGGATGCGGTCGCGCCGCGCCATCCGGTCGTCTTCCAGACCGGTCCCGACGCGTCGGTCAACTCGCTGGCACTCGAGTTGAGCGGCATGGACAAGGACTGGCAGGTGGACGACGGCGGCTACGGCCATGCGGAGAAGGACCCGGCCACAGGCGAGCTGACGGGGATCCTGCGCAGCTGTACGCGCTGCTTGAAGTATGTTCCGTCGACGCAGGATCCCACGCCCGACCAGCACCGTGCATTGCTCAAGACGCTGCTGGCCGACTATAACCGCGTGGGCATCACTTCGGTGGGCGAGCGCGACACGGGGCCGTCGGACATCGCCTTGTATCAGGCGCTGCGCGAGCGGGGTGAGTTGACGGTGCGCGCCTTTCTGTCGCGTCATGTCGAGACCAACCAGCCGCTGGAGCAGATCCAGGCGGCGATCGAGGAGATCGCGCACGCGCCGACGTTTCAGGGCGACAGCATGCTCAGAGTACCGGCGGCCAAGTTCTACATGGATGGCGGCATGCTTACGGGAAGCGCCTACATGCGTCAGCCGTGGGGAGTGAGCCGGTTCTACAACATTACCGACCCTCAGTACCGCGGCGTCCGCTTCATTCCGGAGGACAAGCTGGTTCCGATTGTGGAGACCTGCATGCAGCACAATGTGCAGTTCATGGCGCACAGCGTGGGAGACGGGGCTGTCCACGCGCTGATCGATGCCTGTGTCAGCCTGGCGGGCCAGTATGACCTGCGCGAGACGCGGCCGGTGATCTGTCACTCGAACTTCATGAGTCCGGAGGCGGTGGAGCTGGTTGCGCGGCATGGCATCTGCCTGGATATCCAGCCCGCGTGGCTGTACCTCGACGCCCGCGCGCTGCTGAACCACTTCGGCTCCGAACGGCTCACCTGGTTCCAGCCGCTGCGTTCGCTCTTCGCCGCCGGGGCCATCGCCGGCGGTGGCAGCGACCACATGCAGAAGATCGGATCATTGCGCGCCAACAACTTCTACGATCCGTGGCTGGCAATGTGGGTGGCGATGACGCGGCAGGCGCGCTGGCTCGATCAGCCGCTGCACCCCGAGCAGGCGATCAGCCGTGTGGAGGCCATCCGCTTCTACACGATCAACAACGCCTACCTCCTGTTTGCGGAGCGCGAACGCGGGTCGCTGGAAGCGGGCAAGCTCGCCGACTTCATCGTGCTGGAAGACGATATCCTGACGTGCCCGCTCGACCAGGTGAAGGACATCACCGTCAGCCGGACGTATCTGGGCGGCAAGCTGGTCTTCTCCAGATAGCGGGCGACGGGTAGCTGAACGCAGGTGAAGCGGCCGCGGCCGTCGGGGCACGGAGTCCGGTCTGGGGGAGCCGGTGGGCGGGACACGTTCGGACGCCTCTTGTTTTGTGGTGCGCGGGCGGTCATGCTACATGCTGCCGGGTCTCGACGAGCATGCCGGCTGCTGGCCTGCGTGTGCCGCCGCGAACGGCAGCGCTTCGCGCACCTGCCTGACCCCCCGCCCCGAGACGAGGTTACCTTATGACGGCACGATTCGCCACGCTGGTGTGGCTGCTCGCAGGTACCGTCCCTGCCGCTGAGCCGAGCGCCGGGTATGTCCCACGCGCGACGTGGGCCGAGAGCATGACGGCGACGCGTCGGCACGTGGCTGAGCTGCAGCGCCGCGTGGCCGCGGGCGACACAGAGTCGGCGGTTGACTGGGAGCAGCTGTACCGGCGGCTGTGGACCGACTGGCCCGAAACGGACTGGCTGATGCAGGACAGCCCGCCGCTCGCGACAGCGGATGCCTCGCAGGCCGAGCGGGCGTTCGGCTGGTACTTCGACGCTTCACGCGATGCGTCCGGTGAGGAGCAGTTAGTCCGGCGTGTGCTCGAGGAGTTGGACGCTGGCGGCACCGGGCTGGCCGCGCGGCTGCAGGCTCTGACGCAGGCCGCCACGCCGCCGGAGGACCCCGCGTGGCTGGAACTGTACGCCGAAGCCTGCCGGCAGCGCCGCGCGGCGCGCCTGCAGTCGCTCGGCGAACGTGTGCCGCAGTTCGTGTTCACCCGGCACTACACGCTCGGTGGCTCGCACTACGCCTATACGGAAGGCCAGTCGGACGCACAGTCAGAACGCCATTTTGTGCCCGGGGCGGCGCTCTGTCTGGCCAGCTGGGACGGCGCACAGCTGCGCGTGGATACGCTGCTCGACGATCCGGGCGGCGTGATTCGCGATCCCGACGTGTCCTACGACGGCCGCCGCGTGCTGTTTGCCTGGAAGAAGTCGGACCTGGAAGACGACTACCACCTGTACGAGATGGATCGGGAGTCGCGCGCCATCCGCCAGTTGACCAGCGGCCTGGGCGTCGCCGACTATGAAGGTGCCTATCTGCCCGACGGCGACATCATCTTCAGCTCGACCCGTTGCGTGCAGATTGTCGACTGCTGGTGGACCGAGGTCAGCAACCTGTACCGGTGCGACGGAGACGGCCGATACCTGCGGCGGCTGACGTTCGACCAGGTGCACGACAACTATCCGACCGTCACAGCTGACGGGCGCGTGCTCTACACACGCTGGGAGTACAACGATCGGGGGCAGATCTATCCCCAGCCGTTGCTCCAGATGAACCCTGACGGGACGAACCAGTGCGACTTCTACGGTGGCAATTCGTGGTTTCCGACCACGATCCTGCATGCGCGCGGCATGCCCGGCGGCCAGAAGGTCGTGGCCATCGCCACGGGGCACCATTCCCGGCAGACGGGCAAGCTGATCGTGATCGACCCGGCCAAAGGACGTCAGGAGAACGCCGGAGTGCAGCTGATCGCGCCGGTCCGGGAGACGCCGGCGGCGCGGATCGACGCCTACGGCCAGGATGGCGAGCTGTTCCAATACCCGTATCCGCTGAGCGAGACCGAGTTCCTGGTGACGTATCACCCGGTGGGCTGGAGCTGGAACGACGAGCCCGGGGGCCCGCGGTTTGGGATCTACTGGATGACCAGCGACGGAGCGCGGGAGCGGCTGGTGGACCACCCGCGCTGGCCCTGCAGCCAGAGTGTGCCGGTGCAGGCACGCGCGATGCGTTTTCCGCGCCCCAGCCAGGTCGACTATCGGCGGACGACCGGAACGTTCTATGTGCAGGACGTGTACGCCGGGCCCGGTCTGGCCGGTGTGGCGCGCGGCACCATCAAGACGCTGCGCGTCGTAGCGCTGGATTACCGGGTGGCCGGCATCGGCTGGAACAGCAACGGCGGACCGGGTGGCGGCGCGTTGATCAGCACGCCGGTGGCGATTGGCAACGGGGCCTGGGACGCCAAACGCATTCTCGGTGACGCCACGGTCCATGAAGATGGCTCCGTCTTCTTCCAAGCGCCGGCACGCACGCCGGTCTACTTCCAGCTGCTCGACGCGCGCAACCGGATGGTGCAGACCATGCGCAGCTGGGCCACGCTGCAGCCGGGGGAAAACGCCTCGTGCGTCGGCTGCCACGAGCACAAGAACAGCGGTCCGGCAGCCAGCCGGCCGCTGACCCGCGCGCTGCAACACCCGCCCGAATCGCTGCGGCCGTTCTACGGTCCGCCACGCGGATTCAGCTTCGCCCGGGAAGTCCAGCCGCTCCTGGACCGGCATTGCACCCGCTGCCACGACGGGCGGGCCGATGTCCCCTATGCGCTCACCGCGCGCGAGGTGGCAGATGTGACCGCCCTGCGCCGCTGGAGCGAAGCGTACCTGGCCCTGACACATGCGCGTCAGGACCACCAGACGGAAGACCGCTGGCGAGGAGACCCCGACCATCCTGTGGTCTGCTGGGTGAGCGCCCAGTCCGCGCCGCCGCTCCAGCCGCCGTACGCCGCCGGCGCCAATCGCAGCCAACTGATTGATCTGCTGGACCGCGGACATGCAGACGTCCGGTTGTCACCTGAAGAACTGGACAAGTTGTCAGCCTGGATCGATCTGAGCGTTCCGTACTGCGGCGACTATGTGGAAGCGAATACCTGGTCGGTCGAGGAACAGAAGAAGCACGATCGCTACACTGCGAAACGCCAGCAGTGCGACAGGGAAGATCGCCAGAACATCGACGCGTGGATCCAGCACACCTGTGGCGGCGCGCAATAGGCCATCAGGGCCGGCCGGCCGGGCAGGTCGTCGCGGGCAGGTCGTCGCGGGCAGGTCGTCACTCGGGGATCGCGTCGTCGCGGTGGACGGGCTTGCCCTCCCAGACCGCCTCGTCGGTAGTCGGGTCATAGGTGAGGACGCGATGCTCGCTGCCAGGGGCTGGCGGCCGGTCGATCTGCGGCAGCCACTGCTTGTGGTCCGCGATAACGGCTGCGTATTCGGGCCGGCTGGCGAGGTTCGTCCACTCGTGTGGGTCTGCCTGCATGTCGTACAGTTCTTCGCTGCCGTCGGCGTAGCGGATATATCGCCACCGCTCGCTGCGCACGCCGTGGTTCCCCTGGTTGTGGCTGGTGATGGCCGGGCGGTCGCGCTGGGCGGCCGCATTCTGGAGTTGTGGGACCAGGCTGAGTCCCTCGAGGTCCTGGCGCGGCGGAAGTCCACACAGTTCGGCGAGTGTGGGGTAGATGTCGAGCAGTTCGGCGGGCCGGCTGCATCGCTGGCCGGCCTTGATTCCCGGCCCGGCGAACACCAGCGGCACGCGGGTGCTGCGATCCCAGAGTGTGTTCTTGCCGGTGATCCCTTTCTCGCCCAGGTGCCAGCCGTGGTCGCCCCACACGACGACCACGGTGTTTTCCGCCAGGCCCGTCGCGTCGAGGGCGTCGAGGATACGGCCGATCTGCGCATCCACGAAGCTGGTGCAAGCCAGGTAGCTGCGGACAAGGTTGCGCCACTGGTTGTTCTCCTTGACCCACTTCAGCCGCGGTTCGGGCAGTTCCCAGTGCAAGTACCAGGAAAAACGTGGCGTGTCGGCACGGTCGTCGTCCCAGACCACGGGCAGTACGGTGTCGTCGTCCGGATACAGGTCGAACCATTTCTGTGTGGCGTAACATGGCACATGGGGCAGGAAGAAGCCGGCGGCCAGGAAGAAGGGCTGGTCGGCAGGCGGGTTCTGCAGCTGCTCAATCGCCCAGCTGGCCACCTGGTAGTCCCCTTTGTCCTCGTCGCGGTGTGGAAACACGCCCCAGTCCATCAGCGGGTGATTGCCCATGGGTGTGGGCGGGATCAATTTCTGTTCCGGCTTGGCACCGATGCCGCCCGCCGGTCCCCAGACGTCGAACTCGACTGCCCGCTCGGCCGGGCCGCCGACGCCGCCGTGGTAGATCTTGCCGCACGTGTAGGTCCGGTAGCCGTGGGCCCGGAAATGCTGGGGAAGCGTGACGCGGTCCTGCCAGGCCTCCACGTCACGGAACCAGGGCGCCAGTCCGTAAATGCCCGTGGTGGTGGAACGCAATCCAAGCATCAGGCTGGTGCGACAGGGATTGCAGAGCGGCGCGTTGATGTGCGCGTTGACGAACGCCGTCCCGCGGGCCGCCAACCGGTCAATGTGCGGCGTCTGGGCCAGCGGATGACCGCCCAGGTGGCCGATCCAATCGTTCTGATCATCAATGGCAATGAACAGCACGTTCGGTCGCGGCGGCGCTGCAGACGACTCGCACTGCAGCACGAAGACCGGCAGGACACATAGTGTCGTGACCACACATCGGTTCATCTGTGTTGCACCTCATCTTCAGGTTCGATCCAACCGCCACCCATACACCGTCGCCCGCCAGGGCGGCCACGGCCGGCGGCCCCCCGGCCACGCCTGTCAGTATACCCGATCCGAACCGCTTCGCTGGAAGCGGCATCAGCATCCCGGGGGGTGGCGGTTCCAGGACAGGACCCGTTACAAGTATGGAAAGTCACTCTGAAGTCACGAGCCACTGTGGGTCAGGAGCGTGTATTGTGTGGACCATTCCGGTGCAAGCGGCCACCTCGCACCATGTGTGGAGTTCCTTGCTGGACATACTGCTGCTGCTGGGCCTGGCGATGGTGTTCGGGGCGTTGGCCGAATGGTTGCGTCAGAGTGCGATTGTCGGATACCTGATCGCAGGCACCATCATTGGACCACACGTGCTGGGACTGGTTTCCCAGGAGGGGGACCTCACCCACATTGCCGAGCTGGGCGTGGCGTTGCTGTTGTTCACGATTGGCCTGGAGTTTTCGATTCCGCGGTTACTCAGCCTGGGCAAGGCGCCGCTGCTCGCGGGGCTGGTGCAGGTCATCTTGACGCTCCTGGCTGGTGCGTTACTGAGTGCAGCGGTGGGGCTGCCGTTGTCCGAATCACTTGTGATCGGCGCGATGGTGGCGATGTCGAGCACGGCGTGTGTATTGCGGATTCTGGCCGATCGTGCCGAGGTAGACAGCCCCCACGGCCGGATTTCGCTGGGCATCCTGCTGGTCCAGGACGCGACCGTTGTGCCGCTCATGCTGCTGGTGACGCTGCTCGCCAACGGTGGCACGTGGACGACGATGCTCTGGCAACTGGATTTGACACTGGTCTCGTCGGTGGTGTTGATTGCAGTCTTGTACGGCTTTTTCACCTACGTCGCACCGCGTCTGCTGACGTTTGCGGCCTGGCGTCGCAACCGCGATCTGCCGATTCTGCTGGCGGTGATCATGGCGATGGGGGCGGCCTGGGTGGCTCAGCGGCTGGGTTTGAGTCCGGCGTTAGGTGCGTTTGTGGCGGGGGTGCTGCTCGGCGCGTCACCCTTTGCGGTGCAGGTGCGGGCTGATGTCGAGCCGGTGAAGACGCTGCTGGTGAGGTTGTTCTTTGCCACCGTGGGGATGTCGGGGGATATTGTCTGGTCCTTTCAGCATCTGGGCCTGGTAACGGCGGTGGTGGCGGCGATGGTGGTGGGCAAAGTGGTCATCACCTTTGTGGCGGTGCGGTTGTGTCGCGGCCGCGCACAGTTTGCAGCTGCGACCGCGCTGTGCTTGGCTCAGGTCGGTGAGTTTTCCTTCGTGTTGGCAACGATTGCCCGCGGGGACGGGACTGGCAACAGCCTGCTGTCGGAGACGGCTTTTCGGGCGATGGTGGCGGCGACCATCGTCAGTCTGCTGATCACGCCCTACCTGATTGCAGCGGCGCCGCACGCGGATGCGTGGCTGGAGCGGGTCCTGCGCCGGCGGCGCAGCAGATACCCGGCCGGGACCGGCGCTGCGGCCGCTCTGTCTGCCTGGGCCCCGCCGGATGAATCGGCGGCGCGGGACAAGATCTTCGTGGTTGGCTTTGGACCGGCCGGCCAGCGGGCTGCCGAAGACCTGCTGGCCTCGCACCAGAGCCAGTTGGTTGTCGTGGACATCAACCCCAACAACACGCAGATTGCCGAGCGTTACGGGCTGACGGCCTGCATCGGAGATGCGACTCAGAGTGAGATCCTGGAGCACGCGAAGATCCAGCGTGCGCACCTGGTGATCATCACGGTCCCGACCCCGCACGTGAGCAAGCGGCTGGTGCATCTGGTGCGCCACCACGCGCCGCACGCCGTGATCTTCGCGCGCGCCCGGTACCACATGCATCGCTGGCAGTTGGCGCACGCCGGCGCACACGTGGTGGTGGACGAGGAAGACCGGGTCGGCCACGAGTTGGCCGCGCGTGTCCTGGCCTCGCTCCACGAGGTCGCCGTGGACTGAATCCGCGCTACCGGCGGCCGGTGGTGCCGCGGCCGGTGGTGCCGCGGCACGGATGGCCCCCGGCCATCAGTCGCGATGCTGGAACAGCATCTCCTGGACTTCGACCCCCTCGATGGCGGACAGCCTGGTCGACAGCTCATGGCAGACGGCGTCGTCGCCGTACATTTCCAGCAGGATCAGACCGCGTGGCGAGCAGGCTCCGCCTTCCACGTGGTGCAGGCCGATCCGTGTCTTGATGTTGCAGCCGTATTCGGTGAACAGTTTCTGCACCTCGGCCACGTGCTTCAAGCGGTCGTCGATGTGGACGCCGAAGATCAGATGGTTTGGTTCCATGACAATTCCTTTGCTTTTAGGGGGCAAGGTCAACGCTGGGCAGGAACGCCTCGTAATCGGCACAACTGCCTCGATCCAGGCAGCACTCGATGATGCGGCGGCCCATCTCCTCCAACCCTGGCTGGAGGAACTGGCGAAGCTCATGCCGGAAGAATTCTCCCAGCATCGCGGCGCCCTGATCGTAGCCTTCCGGGCCGACTTCCGACTGTTCGTCGACGCGCAGGAACCAGGTGGGCAGGATTGTCCCCTCGACCTGCATCGACTGCAGCGTGTATCCCAGCAGCGGGCAGCGGGAGGATGCGAGTTTGTTGGACGGGAACCTGGCCACGCCGCGGCGCCCCAGGTATTCGCGCGCAATCCACTCCGGCATGAAGCCGACCGACCAGGCACCGACATGCTGATTGGGCGTCAAGGTATAGCGGACCTTGGGCGTCTGCTGAATCTGCCGGAGCAGCAGGTTGGCGTGATCGACGATGCGGCCGGTGGCGAAGGGCCAGTAGGATCCCACGCCTTCGCTGGCCAGACCGGCGCTGTCCGTGATGCTGGGATTCGCATGGCCGCGCGGCGCCACGAGCCTCCACAACCATGCCAGCGCCGGCGGCAGGATGTGCAGGTACCCGATGATACCGTACGACGGGTGGGCGGCCGTGCACGGCGGCGTGCGGACCCCGAAGTTGCGGATCATCACATCCACCGTCTCGTTGACTACTCCCGGCACGAAGCGGCGGGGCAGGATCACCCGCGGGTTCGGACAGGGCACTCCCGGCGCGTCCTCGGTGTGCTCCCAGATCAGGCACGTCGCGTCGGGCACGCCGCGCAGGTTGAGGAATATCAGCGGCTCGGGAGGATGCACCGTCAGTTCTTCGAGGTGAGGATCGGTGCCATAGTGCCGGATATGATCGACGCGCACGAACCAGGCCTGTTCCGCGTCATACGCCCGCAGGTATCCGCCGCCGGTCTGCACCTCCGGGTGACACATGGCCATGTCGTCGGTGACCGGGCACAGGCTGCACGCCTGGTTCAGCACCTGCTGGCGTTCCTCTCCGGTGATCAGGTTCCTGCCCAGCAGCAGTCGGCCGTCCTCCTGCCGGTGAGCGTATTCCAGCATCTCGCTTTTGCCCGATCCGCTCGCCCCTTCGTGCATGATGGTCGTGATGTTGTCGTAGGGCGTGACAACCTGCACTGTGGAGGCGTGCAGCGTCAGCCATTCCTCGTGTTCACCGATGGCCAGCAGTACGCCGTAAATCCCTTTCTTGGCACTCGGGCCGGGGTACAGATTGTACGAGAACACTTCATGCACCTGGTCGGTGCGGTGGTGCACGACCAGTTGCTTGCCGTCGAAGGCCACGTGGCGGAACGGTGGGGCCACATAGACCACCGCCCGCGCGCGGAAGTTCGCCGGCACCTGGTCTGGAGGGAGCATCTCCTGGAGGTCAGCCAGCCCGCCGATGAAGAAGCCGGCGTTCTTCGGGGCGATGAGCAGCGCGCCGTGTCCGGTCTGGGGATCATAGCCGCCGAGAATGAACGCGAAGACGGCCAGATCCTGCCCCTTCAACCACTCGAATGTCTTTTCGCGCAGCGGCTCGAAGGGCTCGCCAAACCGCTGCTGATACGACTCCTTGTCGGTTGGCAGGCCGTCGCCGATCACCGAGCAGTCGGGGTCGCGGCGACGCATGTACGAATCGGGGTAATTGACGGCCACACCGTTGCGGCACTTGGTGACCGTGGCCTCGACCACGCGGCCGCGCCCGGGAACGTCGTAGGCGACTTCGTACGTTCCGCTGTCCTGGCCTCCCAGGGCCAGCGACAGAACCTCCGCGCGGCTTCGCGGAAACGTCAGCGACTGGCAGTGTTGGAGGACATCGGTCACCTGGGCGGGCAGGCCCAGCTTGGGCCAGCGCTGAGAAATGTCGACTGTGTGCATGAAAGGGAGTTCCCGCGGGAAGAAGCACGAACCGGAATTACATCTCCGGCGTCCCCGGATGTGGGAGCCGCACGGCGCAACAAAAAAAGCCGAGGGATGCCAGTGTGCGGTAGCCCGCCGGCCTGCACACTCAGGATATTCTCCCGGGCCGGGCCGGACCGCCCCACCCTCACCCGCTGTCTCGCAGGCCGCGCGGCAACCGGGAGCCACCGCCCCCGAGTGGTCACGCCCGGCCCGCGGCTCGGGCGAAGATCATAGCCCCGCCCTGCCCCGGAAGCAAG